>CALEMV010000038.1 GCA_937910655.1 uncultured Solobacterium sp. | reverse complement strand
AATTAATTGATGAGATGTTTTTGATACAAGGCATTCAAGGAATATTAAATTATTTTAAATCGATGAATGCTTTAGCACACGAACATCTACAAGACCTATATGATACATTAATTGTTCATGAGAAAATCGCAAAAGAGATAGGTAATTGTTTAAATCAATATGGTGAAGTAATGGATAAAGCTTCGCCAGAGTTAAAGTCGATTCGTAGTAGTTTATCGCGCATTGATGGTGAAATCTCAACTGCCGCAAATCGATTTGTAGTAAGTCATTCAGATAGTGTGGTTGACTCTATTGTGACAATGCGAAATGGTCGTGCAGTTATCTTGGTGAAAGCATCAGATAAGAATATGTATGGTGGTTTACTGCATGGTGATAGTGCGTCAAAACAAGCATCATATATTGAACCTGCATCACTTGTTGGTTTAAATAATCGTAAGATGGAACTTGTTGAGAAAGAAAAAGAAGAGATTCATCGTATCCTAACAATGTTATCTAGAAGTGTATCTGCAATTGCGGATGAAGAAATTGCAAACATTGAAACTTGTGGTATTTTAGATGCAATCTTTGCGAAAGCACAATGGGGTAAGCTTCATGATGGTGTAGCGGCAGAACTAACTCAACAGAAGGAAATTGAGATTGTTCGTGCAAAACATCCTCTGATAGATCCTAAAAAGGTAGTTGCGAATAACTATCATTTGCGTGACCCTAAACGTATTCTTCTCATTACAGGTCCTAACACTGGTGGTAAGACGGTGTCGATGAAAGTCATTGGTCTATTTGTATTAATGACGTATGTTGGTATTCCTGTAACTGCAGAAAGTGCTGTGATTCCTTTCTTTGATAATGTGTTTGTGGATATTGGTGATGATCAATCAGTTGTAGAGTCCTTATCCAGTTTTAGTGCACACATCAAAAAACAAGCAGAAATTATTCGTAGTGCAACAGAAAACAGTTTAGTACTAATGGATGAAGTTGGCTCTGGTACAGATCCAAAAGAGGGAGAGAGTTTAGCAATCTCTATCTTGAATTATTTACGTGATGTAAAGGCTACTTGCGTTGCCACAACACACTATGGTCGACTAAAAGCGTATGGGAAACGACATGACGATATTTTGGTTGCGAGTGTACAATTCGACCAAGAGAAGTTAGAACCTACGTATCGCTTTATCGAAGGCTTAACAGGACAATCA
>CALEMV010000037.1 GCA_937910655.1 uncultured Solobacterium sp. | reverse complement strand
ACACTTCATCTACTACCTCATGGGTTGCATAATTAATGAGATATTCTCGAGGAATAACCGTTACTTTATCATGTTTAAATTCCGGTTTATCTAGTACACATACAGCGACAAGTTTCCCAAAAACGTCATTTGCATTCAATAAGCGATCTATCACCTTTTCAATTCGAGATGTCGCAGTAATCAAAATAATTTTACGACTCCCTTTTAAATTGTGATTAAAATGGACCCAATATTTTTTGATAACAAAACTCAGGATATAATTAAACACTCCGTACAAAGATAGGAAGTAAATCATACCACGCCTTGAAATAACAAATTGGTCTTTCAGGAAAAAACTAGAAAAACTAATCAGCAATGCAAAAAAGATGATGTATTTTACTATCTCTATCAATTCGACGGATTGACTGCGTTTAAAAAAATCCTTTCCGTAGCCACTGATATAGAAGGCTGCAAAATGAAGAAAATACAGAACAAAAACCGTTTTTGCAACAATTTCTGTTTCAGATACAGAGATTAGTATATAAGCCAATATACTGACCAGTATACTCTGCAAAAACGCTAGAGTTACGTTGTAGAAACCCCTTCCTTCCATTTTTTTCTCCCTTATTACCTACTTATTTCTTTCCGTAGGAACCGTAGTTCCCATATGATCCGTAAGAACCATATTTTTCAAGCTGAATATTAAATTTATTCAGAATAACTCCTAAGAATGGTGTTCCTGTTTGCTCTAACTGATCTTTGGCTTTTTGAACTTCTCTCCGTTTTGTTGCAGAAGCTTCAGTCACCAAGATAGAGGCATCACATTTTTGTACGATAATGGCCGCATCAATGACAACTCCGATAGGAGCTGTATCTACAATGATATAGTCAAAGTATTTACGCAAGGTCTCAATCATTGCTTCAAATTTGTCACTTTGAAGAAGGGCAGTTGGGTTTGGTGAAACAGCACCTGATTGAATGACAAACAAGTTTTCTACGTTTGTTTCACACAAACCATGAGATAGATCTTTGGTTCCTGATAAGTAGTCTGTCAAACCTGTAATTTTTTCTCGAGACTTAAAGACACCTGACATGACTGAATTACGAATATCGGCATCAATAAGGAGCGTCTTGTAGCCTGCACGCGCGAAAGCCCAAGCTATATTGGTTGAAGTGGTAGACTTCCCTTCTCCAGGTCGAACCGAAGAAAGTGCAATCACTTTGAGACCATCCCCACTCAATTGGATATTAGTACGTAGCGCATTATAATACTCTTCAGCTTTTTTTACAGAGTTTAATCGTTGTTGTGATAATTCTAACTTTGCCATATTTCCCTCTTTACTTTAATTTCTCAAGATTTGGAATAACACCTAAAAGCGAGAGGTGCATCACTTCTTCGATATCTTCTGGACGCTTCACTCGATCATCCAACAATTCAACTAAAAGCACGATAACCGTGACGAATCCTACACCTGCTATAGTGGCCATCATTGTATTGCGACGAATATTTGGTGAAGATGGCGATGTTGCTGGTCTTGCTTCCTCAAGTGTGGTTACATCCGATACCCTTGTTACAGAAATGATTTTCTGAGCAGCTACTTCTCTGAGTGCATTGGCGATACGACTCGCTTCTTCAGGTTTACCATCTCGAACTGAGATGGATACAATACGAGTTTCTGTTGGAACTGTTACTGAAACTTTTTTCCCAAGAGTTCTCGCATCTATCGTCAAACTCTGATCCTTAACTACTTTGTCAAGAACATCTTGAGAGAGAATAATCTCACGATAGTCTTTTACCAGGTAAGCACCAGCCTGCAAGTCTTGGTTGGTCAAGCCAGGCTTATCTGCTTGGTTACGATTGACAACGTAGATGCGGGTAGTACTGGTGTACTGAGGTTTGATCACAAACGAGCTATAAGCAAAAGCTACTAGGCCTGCTATTATTGCAGTTAAGACGATGAGGAATTTTCGTTTCCAAATCACTTTTACCAATTGAAATACATCAATTTCAAATTTATCTTGTTCTTTCATCATTTCTCCTAAATAAGTTGATCATTTATAATGTTTGATGGGTTTGTCTCAAAAAGTTCACGAGCTTTCTCTGCTCCGTATTTTTTAGCAATGAGCTCATAAGCTTCTCTCATATATGGTGGTCGATTATCCAAATTGTGCATATCACTAGCCACTACATGTACAAGGTCCTTGTCCAAGAAGTATCTAGCACGCTTTTTCATAAACTTGTAGTTGTCACCAAACAGTCGTGGTTTTAATACACTCGAACTATTAATCTGCATATAGCATCCCATATTAATGAGCTCTCTTACTTTTTTCTCATCGTTTTCCAATGTGTGGTAGCGCTCAATATGAGCAACCACAGGTGTAATCCCTAACATGAGAACTTTGGTCAAGGCGCTATGAATATCTCTGTAGGGTGTATTCATGCTAAACTCGATCAAAGCATAACGACTTCCATTGAGTTTTGGGATGATGTTTTGTTCAAGTTTTTCTATAACGTCACTTGAAAAATAAATCTCAGCTCCGTACACGATGTTCAAATCCGGTGCAATTTCTTGAGCCAACTGTTTAACTTCGCTAAAATTAGCTGCAATTTTATCTTCTGGTGTTTCAAACATCCCTTTTCGACGATGAGAGGTCGAAACAATGGTTCGAACACCTTGTGCATAGGCTTCCTCAAGAAGAGCCTTGCTATCAGCTCGATTTTTAGGCCCATCGTCAACATCGAAAACAATATGCGAATGAATGTCAATCATCTTATTTTCCTTCCATGGTATCTTTAATGGCCGCCTTAACAGTCTCCAAGCTCGTTGGATCAATTTCTAACATGTAAAGATTGCTATCTGGCATAGCGTAAGACGGAAGCCCCATACGTCCAGTCCCTTTCAAATCTTGATTGGTAACGGTATATTTTCCACCGCTTGCTAATTGAGTATTTACAAGGCTAACCATTGTTTCTGGTGGCATATTGGTCTGGATCGAATCCTGCAAACCTTGAATGATACTGTCATAGTTTTTCAAGGATTCTGTCGAAGTTAATTTCTGGATAATGGCCGCAATGACTTTTTGTTGGTTGCGGCCACGATCACCGTCACCATTAGCAAGCGAATAGCGTTCACGAACAAATCCCAAAGCTTGCTCAGAATCCA
The DNA here is from genome assembly GCA_937910655.1 of uncultured Solobacterium sp. Taxonomy (GTDB): domain Bacteria; phylum Bacillota_I; class Bacilli_A; order Erysipelotrichales; family Erysipelotrichaceae; genus Bulleidia. The sequence goes on along the minus strand of CALEMV010000037.1, from coordinate 11,687 downwards.
AATGAACATTTCCGACTGGGAAATGGTATTGCCCATGGAGCGATGTGAATTCTTGGTCGTTATAGACATCAACGCCTCCGACTAGGTCAATCAACTTTAAGAAAGAGGTGAAATTAAGTCGAGCATAGTAGTTCAAGTCAATACCATAAAGATTCTCTAAGGTATGGATAGAAGCATCTACGCCATAGATACCCGCATGCGTCAACTTATCGTTTTGGTTATTACCTCCATCCGCAATAGGGACATAGGCATCCCGAGGAGTTGTCGTCAAGAGAATCTTCTTGGTATCCTGATTCACTGTCATGATGATATTGACATCTGAACGCGAAACAGAACTGATAGGACCATAGGTATCAATCCCGCTGACATAAACATTGAAGGAATTTCCTGTAGCAACCTTAGGCGCTTCCACTTTCTTTGTCAAATCCTTAGTATAGATTTTCTTAATCTTTTTAGCATGGTCAGGATATTCCTGTTCAATTAGATTTTCAAAAACGCCATTCAAGACAATCGCTTTGGTTTCTCCATTTATCAAACTCTTATAGGATGCCAGGTAAGAAGAAGCTTCCTCAACTGTCAATTCCTTACTTTGAGTTGCTTTAATGTCATCTATCAATTTTTGAATATTCTCAGCATCTGTTCCAGTTGGAGCAGTTACACTGGAAAGCTGAGAAACATTATTGATTTCACTGTCTGCTAGCACCGCCACACTCATAGTGTAGCTTGAATAATTTGACGTTGCATTAAATTGATTGGCAATACCGATAAAGCGATTTACAGCTACCAAAGCTAGAGAGCTAAATAAGACCGATAGCAATAGCACTATCAAGGTAAAAATTTTGGCTTTGCGCTTGACTATCAACAAGAGGGATAATAAAGCTACGAGCACTAAAACCACTGCCAAGATAATATTAAAATAACTGACCGCTAAAATCTGATATTTAAAAATCAAAAACAATAAAAAAGAGAATACTAACCAATTCAAATTAGTATTCTCCACTATTTATTTCACAGTAACGATATACTTCTCATCGTTTGCGTCGACGTGAATTGTCTTGCCATTAATATCTGGGTTTTCTAGAATCACCTTAGCAACTGCTGTCTCAATTTCACGTTGAATATGACGCTTCATTGGTCTAGCACCGTAAAGTGGATCTACACCACAAGCAATGATACGCTTCATTGCGCTATCACTAACAGTAAGATTAATATCACGGTCTTTCAAACGATTGCGTAGCTGTGCTAAGAACTTCTCAGCAATCTGTGCTAATACATCATTACCCAATGCATTAAAGACGATGATTTCATCAACACGGTTGATAAACTCTGGTTTAAAGAACTTGTGTACTTCACTCATGTAGTGCTCTTCACGATGTTCTGGATCATCATCGAAGGCGTATTGACTACCTAAGTTACTTGTCATAATGATAATCGTATTCTTGAAGTCTACTGTTACACCCTTAGAGTCTGTAATACGTCCATCATCCAAAATCTGTAATAGGATATTGAATACATCTGGATGTGCTTTTTCGATTTCATCTAATAGCACGATTGAGTATGGAGAACGACGTACTGCTTCTGTTAACTGTCCACCTTCTTCATATCCAACATATCCTGGAGGCGCACCAACTAGTCTAGATACGGAGAACTTCTCCATATATTCAGACATATCGATACGTACAATCTTGGATTCATCATCGAATAACTGTTGTGCTAATGCCTTGGCAACTTCTGTCTTACCAACACCTGTTGGACCTAGGAACATAAATGAACCTAATGGACGATTTTCATCTTGGATATTTGCCTTTGAACGCATGATTGCGTCTGATACAAGACGTAAAGCTTCCGGTTGTCCGATAACACGTTTTGCGAGTGCTTCTGGAAGATGTAGAATCTTCTGTCTTTCTGTACTCATCAAGCGTGATACTTCAATATGTGTCCATTGCGATACAATCTTTGCAATCATATCTTCATCGACAATCTGATGTACCATCGAATCTGATTTTTCAACATCCGCTTCATTAATCTTCTTTGCTAGATTTGGAATCGTTTCGTATTTTAGCTTCGCAGCTGTTTCATAGTTGGCTGCATTTTCTGCTTGCGTTAAAGCAAGCTTAGCTTTCTCAAGTTCTTCTTTGTAGTTCTTAATAGCATCTGCTTCACTCTTTTCAGCTTGCCACTTAGAGAGTTTTGCAGTCTGCTCTTCCTTAAGGTCTGCAAGTTCTTTACGAATTTCTTCAAGACGATCTTTGGCCTTAGGGTCTGTTTCTTCCTTGAGAGAAGTTTCCTCAATCTGTAAGGTCATAATACGTCTAGAGAGTTCATCTAACTCTGCAGGCATGGAATCCATTTCAACACGAATCGTTGCGCAAGCTTCATCGATTAAATCGATTGCCTTATCTGGTAAGAAACGATCTGTGATGTATCGATTAGATAGTGTTGCGGCTGCGATAATCGCTTCATCTTTGATACGTACACCATGGTGTGATTCAAAGCGGTCTTTGAGTCCACGTAAGATACTAATTGTATCTTCAACAGATGGCTCTTGTACCATAATCTTCTGGAAACGACGCTCCAAAGCTCTATCCTTTTCGATGTACTTACGATATTCATCAAATGTAGTCGCACCAATACACTTGAGTTCACCTCTTGCAAGCATTGGCTTTAATAGGTTTGCGGCATCCATGGAGCCTTCTGTCTTACCTGCACCAACAAGATTATGAATCTCATCGATGAATAAGATAATACCACCATCTGCCTGTTGTACCTGTTTGAGTACACCCTTTAAGCGCTCTTCAAATTCACCACGATATTTCGCACCAGCAATCAGTGCACCCATATCAAGTTCAATTAACTTCTTATCTTTGAGTCCAAGTGGTACATCCCCTTGCATAATACGCCATGCAAGACCTTCTACGATTGCGGTCTTACCTACACCAGGTTCACCAATGAGGACTGGATTATTTTTTGTCTTACGAGAGAGAATCTCGATAACTCTACGAATTTCTTCATCTCTTCCGATAACTGGATCAATCTTTCCGTCTTTTACTTCTTTGACTAAATCATGTCCATATTTGCTTAATGCATCGAGTTGACTTTCATTGGTCTTTTCATCCATCGTCATCCCTCCTCTTCTTTCTTCTTCTGCTTTTTCAATATCACTTGTTGTGATATGAAACTGTTGTTTGATTTGCTCAATAATTGTAGCTTTTGTATCAAACAAGCCAAGTAAGAATGTAACAGTACTCATGTAACTATCGTTTTGTTTCTGCATGCGTTTTAATGCATAGTTATATGCTTGCATGACATCATTTGATAGCTGTGGTTGCGTAGAACCACTAACTGTTGGAATTCTTGTTAATGCCTGTTCGATAAAATTTCTTAATTCTTCTTGACTGATATGTAACCTTTGCCAAATACCCTCTAGGCTATCGTCATTGACCATTGCATAGAGGATATGCTCAGGTTTTATATCAGGACTTTGTTTTTCTTGTGCAAGCTGTACTGCTTGCATGATGATATTTTGCAGGATTTCTGTCATCTGCTCAATGTTCATCGTAACACCTCCTTTGATAGGTGATGCCTGTTACTTACATGAATTTCTTCTTAAACTTTTCCCAGGCTGTTTCACCTTTGCTGGAATTTTGTAATTCTTGTAACTGTTCATATAGTTCACGTTCTTTACGTGAAAGTGATTTTTCTACTGTGATGCGTACTGTAACGATTTGATCGCCATCTCTTCCACCATGTAGATCTGCAGTACCCTTACCCTTTAGACGCATTCTTGTGCCATCTTGGGTTCCGGCTGGAATCTTCATCGTAACATCACCATGGATCGTAGGAACATCTATACTAACACCCAATGTCGCATCAACTGCACTGACTGGAATATCAAGGTAGATATCTTTGCCATCACGCTCAAAACTCTCGTGTGGTAATACATTGATCTCTAGGTATAAGTCACCATTTGGACCACCGTTATAGCCACGTTCACCCTTACCGGATACACGTAATTGCTGTCCTGTTTGGATACCTGCAGGAATCTTTACATCTACGCTAATGCGCTTCTTTTCGTAACCTGTTCCACCACATTTTGGACATACTTTACGAATCTTCTTACCAGTACCACGACAGTCAGGACATACACTCTGTGATTGGAATACACCAAACGCTGTACGTTGTTGTGTTACAACGCTACCAGAACCATGACAGGTTGGACAGGTTTCTACATCACTTGGAGAAGCTGCACCTGAACCATGACATTGGTCACATTGTTCTTCAACTGTTAATGAGATGGTCTCAGTCTTACCAAAACATGCGTCCATAAATGAGATATTCATGCGCATGTAGCGGTCTTCACCCTTGCGTGGTCCATTACTGGAACGACGTGATCCAGTGCTGAATCCACCCATACCTCCACCGAAGAATGAGGAGAAGATATCGTTGAGATCATCAAATCCACCAGCGTTAAATCCACCGCCAAAACCACCGAAGCCTCCACCTGCTTGGGAACCGTTCATTCCCGCAAAGCCAAACTGATCATACGTCTGACGCTTTTGTGGATCACTTAATACTTCGTAAGCTTCATTGATTTCTTTAAACTTGGCTTCTGCATCTGCTTCTTTATTTACATCAGGGTGATATTTTTTGGCTAACGAACGATAGGCTTTTTTAATTTCCGCATCGCTTGCCCCTTTGGATATTCCTAACACCTCATAGTAATCTCTTTTTTCAGCCATATCTTTTAGCCCTTTCTTCTCTTAAAAGAATGCGGAAACAAGCCCCGCATTCCTTTCAAACTTTACTTCTTTTCTTGGAAGTCTGCGTCAACAACATCGTCGTTTGCGCTTGTTGAATTACCTGCAGCATCACCAGCAGCCTGCTGACCTGCCTGACTTTGATACATTGCCTGAGCCATATCATTCGCTGCCTTTTCAAGAGCGTCTAACTTAGTCTTTAAGCCTTCTGTATCATTCTTATCGATAGCTTCTTGTAATTCATCACGTAACTTCTTCACTTCAGCCTTCTGTTCTTCAGTCACATTTGCATTTTCATTCTGCAATGTTTCATCAATCTGGTGAATGAAAGCTTCCGCACGATTCTTTGTCTCGATTTCTTCTTTACGTTTGTCATCCTCTGCCTTATGAGCTTCAGCTTCCTTAACCATGCGGTCAATTTCTTCCTCACTTAAACCAGAAGAGTTTGTAATCGTAATAGATTGTTTCTTACTTGTTGCCTTGTCAACTGCAGTAACGTGTACAATACCATTTACGTCAATATCAAATGTTACTTCAATCTGTGGAACACCACGTCTTGCTGGGGCAATACCATCTAACTGGAAGTTACCAAGTGTCTTGTTATCCTGTGCCATTGGTCTTTCACCCTGTAATACATGGATATCTACAGCTGGCTGGTTATCTGCAGCTGTTGAGAAAATCTGAGACTTACTTGTTGGGATTGTTGTGTTACGTGGGATAAGAACTGTCATAACACCACCCATTGTTTCAATACCTAATGAAAGTGGAGTAACGTCAAGTAATAATACGTCCTTAACATCACCAGCGATAACACCACCCTGAATAGCAGCACCTAAAGATACACATTCATCTGGGTTAACAGACTTGTTAGGTTCCTTACCTAATTCATTCTTAATTGCTTCTTGAACAGCTGGAATACGTGTAGAACCACCTACAAGTAATACCTGGTGAATATCATTTGCTGTTAAACCTGCATCCTTTAATGCTTGACGAACTGGAATCAATGTTCTTTCAACAAGTCCCTTTGTCATTTCATTAAACTGTGCACGTGTTAATGTAGCTTCTAAGTGTAATGGACCTGCAGGACCAGCGGAAATAAATGGTAAGGAAATCTGTGTCTGTACCATACCAGATAAGTCCTTCTTAGCCTTTTCAGCAGCTTCCTTTAATCTCTGTAAAGCCATCTTATCTTGTCTTAGATCAATGTTATTTTCACGCTTGAAGTTATCTGCTAACCAATTGATGATAGCTTCATCGAAGTCGTCACCACCTAAGTGTGTATCACCATTTGTAGATAATACTTCAAATGTACCATCCGCAATATCCAAGATAGATACATCGAATGTACCACCACCTAAGTCATATACTAAGATCTTTTGTTCCTTAGATGTTTCTTTGTCAGAACCAAACGCAAGTGCAGAAGCAGTTGGCTCGTTAATAATACGTACTACATCCAAACCAGCAATCTTACCAGCATCCTTTGTTGCTTGACGCTGTGCATCGTTGAAATATGCAGGTACTGTAATAACAGCCTTTTCTACCTTCTCACCTAAATAAGCTTCTGCATAACTCTTTAAATATGTAAGAATCATTGCTGAAACTTCCTGTGGTGTATATTCCTTACCTTCTAATGTTACTTTTTGATTTGTACCCATTAAACGCTTAATGGAATATACTGTATCTTTGTTTGTAATCAATTGACGCTTAGCCGCATCACCAACAATACGTTCACCATTCTTAAATGCTACAACGGATGGTGTTGTACGGTTTCCTTCTGGATTCGGAATTACTTTTGGTTCGCCACCTTCCATAACGGATACGCAGCTATTTGTTGTTCCTAAGTCAATACCAATAATCTTGCTCATGTTTATCTTCCTCCTAGTTATTCACTAACCTTGACCATTGCTGCTCTTAGCAGACGGTCCTTTATACGATAACCCTTCTGTAATACTTCAATTACAGTTCCAGGTTCGACATTTTCTCTTGCTTCTGTCATCAATGCTTGATACCAATTACCATCAAATGGTTGGTTTAATGCATCAATTTCTGTAATACCTTCTTTACTTAAAGCATTCTGTAGTTGTCCATAAATCATTTCGACACCCTTACGATATGCTTCATCGGATGTTGCTTGCGCTAACGCTCTTTCGCAACTATCTAATACAGGTAACAACTCTAATGCAAAGTTTTTCATCATAAACTTTGTACGGCTATCAAAATCAGCCTGTAGACGTTTTCTTGTATTCTCTGTATCTGCATATGCTTTTGCATATTCATTCTTGAGAACATTTACCTGTTCACTTAACTCTGTAATCTTTGCTTGAAGTGTTGTAACTTCATCCACTTCTTCTACTACTTCAGGAGTTTCAGTTTCAACTACTTCTTCAACTTCAGTTTCTTTCTTCTTGATATCTTCACTCATTACCACTTTCACCTCCTGAGTTATACATCTTCTCAATCAAACGTGCCGCATAATCAATTAGATTTACGACTTTTTCATAATTCATTCTGCTTGGTCCAACAACCATCAACTCTCCACTTTCCGTATCATTAACATGGAACTTGGAACGTACAACTGCTAAATCGTTATACCAAGTTAACTGTGCGCCCTTTGTCGTAGTAACCGCAACAGCATTTTCACTGGAATCTAATCCACGCCATACCTTTGTATCATCAAACATCAACATCAATTGTTTCAACTTGTTGATATCTTCAAATTCAGGTTGATATAATACACGATCTTTTCCAGAGAAGTAAATACTCTCACTAGCAAACTTCACAAACGCTCTAACAAACGCTGTAAAGAGAAGATCGTGGCGATGTACAACACTACATAAATCAGGTTTGATATCTTCCATACGACTAGGTACTTCCGCAAGTGGAACACCCTGTAATCTCTTGTTTAAGATATCTGTACAAGCTTCCAAATCTTTGAATGGTACATCATCTTCAAAGTGGAAGTTCCTTGTTTCGGTATGTCCTGTATTTGTGATAAATACACATACCGCATTACGCGTATCAATCGGGAACAATTTTATATGTTCTAGACATTGCGTATTGGCATCTGGTCCGATTGCACCAGCTGTCATATTTGTCATTTCACTGAGGATTTCACAGCTATGATGAACCGCCTCCTCAATATTCATACTAGACACATCAAATGCACTACGAATCGCAAGTTCCATACGTTTATCAATGCCAGCAGCCATATTCAATAAGTTCTCACAATAGAACTTATATCCCATCGTGCTAGGAATACGTCCACTGGAAGTATGTGTCTTTTCCAGATAGCCCATTTCCTCTAAGACTTGCATATCATTACGGATGGTCGCACTGGAATATGGTAAGTCATACTGTTCTTGCAATGTACGCGAACCAACTGGTTCCGCCGTACGAATATACTCATCGACAATTGCCTTGAAGATTTCTATTCGTCTTGGTGTCAACATCTCCAGCACCTCCTTTTTAGCACTCTTTTTCAATGTCTGCTAATATAGTATACCAACACTTTAGCACTGTCAACAGTTTAGTGCTAATTTTTAACAAAAAAGACCGAAAATTTTCGGCCTTATATATCAGCTTATTTTTTAGTGCTCTAAACAAGAATATTCATCATTTAATTATCTGTATAAATACTATATTATTCTCACTAATCTCTATTCCTCCAAGATGTTCAGCATCTTTTGAAACACCAATACTATCGATACCATCTTCATTATCTTCGCCTCGAAAGAACTCTGCCACATATCCATCAAAAGAATAACCTTCATCGTTAGTGATTCGTACATATTGATGCAAATATTCTTCCAGTTTCATGTTTTTCCTTTCCTATTATATTTCAATCGGATTTGGTGTCATCGCATCCTTAATGCGATCTAGTAACATAGCAGTTTCTAAACTACTTTGGATAGGCATAACTGGAGAGCTATGTTTCCCATTTTCAAGTAAGTTTACAAAGTGGGATATCTCGCCATAGAAGTCATCTACTTCATATGGACAGTCTATGATTTCTACTTTATCTTCAGTCTTCAGTTCTGCACTTGTAGGTCTATGCAAATCTGGAATACGGATTTCTCCCTTTGTACCCTTCATCAACACTTCTTTCTTTTCTGGTTGATTGATTGCAGTTTCAAGAGTTACTAGTGTATGACCTATATGCATCTGTACCTTTGTGTGTAAGTCATAGCCATCCTCTAAGTCTACATCAATGTGATCAATGCGTAGCTTACCTTTGGTATATTCTGTAATCCATGTTGCACAATAACAGCCACAGTCTAGAAGAGCTCCTCCATATACTGGATTACTTAGGTAACTATTCTCAATGACTTCTTGTGGTTGTTTAGAATTGAGTATGGTATGAATTTCCTGAATATCTCCAATAGTACCTTCTTCAATCAGCTTATGTATCTTTTGATACAGTGGTGTAAATCGAGGCTTCATGGCTTCCATCCATAATACTGGATGTTGTTTTAATACTTCCATGATTCCCTCAATCTCAAATGCGTTTATACCAGCCGGTTTTTCAACCAGTACTGCCTTGCCTGCTTTGATGGCTTTGATCGACCATATATAATGATAGCCATGTGGCAAGGTAATATATACTGCATCTACGTTTGAATCCTGTAAAAGTTCTTCATAGGATCCATACGCTTTTAAAGCGTGATAAGTATCCGCAAACTGTTGTGCTTTTGCAAGTGTACGACAACTAACAGCATAAAGTTCACTATTTGATTCATGTGCTAGACTCTTTACAAAACGCTGGGCAATTTTCCCAGCGCCAATAATTCCCCAACGTATCATATCTGCCCCTGTGCAGCCTTTAAGTTTTCAGCTACTTTAGCCATCTTTTCTTTGAGAGGTCCTTCTACCTGTGGAGGTACTAGATTTAACAAGTCTCCTCCATTAAGGGCAATTTCTTTACATACAGAAGAAGATAAGAATGAATATTGTGGTTTGGCAATCAGGAATGCTGTTTCAATCTCATGAGCCAACATCATATTCGCAGTTGCTTGTCCAAGTTCATATTCATAATCACTGACAGCACGAATACCACGAATAATGACAGCTGCTCCAATCTTACGAGCAAACTCTACGGTTAGACCAGAACCAATCATTACAGTTACATTTTCTGGGTTACCAATGGACTTCAAACTATCGATAACCATCTGTTTTCTTTCTTCACTATTAAATAAACAAGTCTTACGTGGATTGACCATAATCAATACCACGACTTCATCAAACAAACGTGATGCACGCTCAATAATATCCAAATGACCGTTTGTAATTGGATCAAATGTTCCTGGATAACAAGCCTTCATCCTTCCACCTCATTTCGATAATAAGTAATACGGGTAATACCATAGGTTGCTTCTTTATATGGTTTTAAAGAGCCAAACTCTTTTTTAAATTCATCTTCTTTTGCGGATTCAATGACAACTACACCACGATCCGTAATCAGTTTGTTTTCATATAAGTATTCTAGAATCTCATCATTGTGTTGTCCTGCGTATGGAGGATCTAGATATACCAAATCAAAACGTAGTCCTTCAGCCTTTAAAAGTGATAGTACTTTCTTATCAGGCATATGGAAGATTTTTGTCTTCTCTTGGCAACGTAATGATTCTATATTCTTACGGATGATATTAATTGCATCTTTAGAGATATCCGCAAACACCGCATAATCAAATCCACGAGATAGTGCTTCTAAGCCATTGGCACCACTACCAGCATATAAATCTAATACAGTGCCACCATCAAACATCCCTCCTAGGGATGAAAAAACAGCTTCTCTAACTTTATCTAATGTAGGTCTCGTCTCATTACCAGAACGTGTTTCTATCTTACGTGAACGATATTCACCAGCGATAATTCTCATCGAATCTCACCTCGTTTATAAGAGGCAATCACTGCTTGAGAAATACCAACACATGCCATGATAGACATCGTAGAAGAACCACCAGCAGATACCATCAAGAGTGGTACACCTGTTAGAGGAATTAATCCTGTAACACCACCGATATTAAAGAACATATGTACCAAGAAATACATCGCTGTACCAACAAGGATAATACGTCCCTTCTCACTGCGCATCTTCATTGCATAGCGTAATAAAACAAAGATTATAAATCCATAGACAGCAAGTAAGCCAATAAACCCTACAAAACCAAGCTCTTCAACTACAATTGCGAGGATATAGTCCGTACTAGCTGCTGGAAAGTTTGTATATTTACGTACAGAATTACCAAGACCCTTGCCAAACCAGCCTCCAGTCGCAAAGGAAATCAAACCACTAATCAACTGATAACCAGTACCATACTGGTCCATAAATGGATTGATTGCAGATACGAAACGCTTAATCTGATATGTCTTTAAGAATGTCATTTTCATGATGAGGTGTTCTCCAGATGGAGATAAGATATAGAATCCCAAGAGAACTACACCATAAAATAAGATTGTTAATATTCTTTGATATCCTCTTAATTGCGGATGATTTGGAACCAAGAAACAAACACAGATAATCACAAAGATAACTGCCATTGATCCAAAGTCAGACTGTAGAATCCAAACGATAAATAAGATTACACCGTCAATAAAGAGTGGCCGTTTAATTAAATCAAATCTCTTACTATAACTATGTACATTATCACCTAAATATAGGGCAACAACTAAAATTGCAATAATCTTTGCAAACTCCGAAGGCTGTAAGGTCACTTCCGTTACACCAAGCGGAATACGAATCCATGCTCTAGCACCATTGGTTTCCGCAAATAATAAACACAATAACAAACTTGCGATAGTTGCAAGTATCACCAAGAAAGTCGTTGAAGACTTCAATTTTTTGAGTTGGAAACGATTTGCTAAAAATGTCATGGCAATATACCCTGCAACAGCATAGACAACCTGTTTTACAATTGTAATCACTAGAAAACG
>CALEMV010000036.1 GCA_937910655.1 uncultured Solobacterium sp. | reverse complement strand
CTGATATATCCAGCTGGCTTATTTAACATGTAATAGACATATTTTTCATAAATCACCGGTATATCATCCACAAAGATCTCCGCTGTATTTTCATCGACACGCATGTCAGAAGACTTTGCGATTTCTCCATTGACACGTACACGTTTCTCTTTGACAAGTTTCTTTACTTCGCTGCGACTGCCAACACGTGCATTTGCAAGAATACGATCTAAACGCAACATTTACGCACCTCGACGTAGAATGCGATTAAACATTCCACGCAAATCGCGATGGAAGATAGACTTAGGCAGACGGAATAATTCACTGCTTGCAAAGTATACACCCATTCCTAAACTTCCAATGATACCAACAAATACAATCGCTATTAAGCGAGAATATTGTGTAGGATCAATACCAATCCAACGTACGATGACATAGATACCATTCATCGCAAAACAACAGATGATAATCTTAACCAAACGAATGATCATATTCTTCACACGAACTGGATATGTCTTTTGAATCTTATAGATACTAAGCGCAATAAATGTAATCTCGCAAAGAATACTGGAGATGATAGCACCGGAATATCCAAATAAATAACAACATGGATAGAATGTAATAACCTTCACCAAGAATCCTACTGAGAAGTAAATCAAAGTATGTCTTCTCATCTTTAAGGACAATAAGATGGATAGTAATACAGGAGTCACTGTAGTACCAAACGCTAAGATACTCGACCAGAATAAAGCAACCTGTCCATATTCTAATTCCTTAGCGCCATACATGATGTAGTAGATAGGACCAGATAAAGCAGCCATCGATACACAAACTGGAATGACAATATAGAATACTGTACCAAGACAGTCCTCAAGAGACTTACGTAGTCCCTTCCAATCCGCATGAACCAAAGAAACAGTGATAAATGGAACAGCACCAGCCGCAAAACCATTACCGATAACCTGTGGGATGGAAGTTAACTTATCACAGTTTGTCTGGATAATACTCAATAACATTGTTGCTTGGCTATGTTGCGTGCCTAAGCCTTCCATCACAGATACGAAGAAGTTTGTATTCACAAGTACCTGTGAATTTGCCAAGATGGAGCTTAATAGGAATGGGATTACATACATCACAAACTCATGAATCAACTCTTTAATTGCGACTGAATTTGTAGATTGTAGTTTCGCCTTTTGTTGTACATCCTTGAAGTGCTTACGGTCAAAGTTCATAAACTGCAGTAAGGCTACCATCGCACCGACACCAGTACCACCAACCGCTGTATAGATATACACAATCTTTGGAAGATGCAGAATATACACAACAAACCAACCTGCACCAAGTAAGAAACCTACACGAACAAATTGTTCAATCACCTGTGATAAGGAATACTGTTGCATTTCCTTAGCACCTTGATAATATCCACGATAGCTATATAAAACAGATACCAAAAATAAAGCCATCGCAAGAATCACAAACGAGTTCTGCATCGCTGCTAGTTCATTGGCTGAATACGATGTGCCACCTAATGCTCGAGCCGCTAAAGGACCTGAAAAGCCAATAAACAATACAGCCATCACAAAACCAGAAAGCATTAATAAACTTGTCGCTAAGATACGTACTAACACAACTGTCTTATAGTCATTTTTAGAAAGATACTTTGCGACAAGAGCCGCTAAAGCAAACGGAATACCAGCACTGCAGATCTGTAATAGAATCGTGTAATAGTCAAACGCTGCAGAATAATAAATCATATCCTGCTGACCAACGATTGCTTTAAATGGAACGATATAGAATAAACCGATTAACTTTGTAATGAAGATACCAGCAGAAGTCGTTAAGGAACTGGCAATAAACGATTTTTTAATTGTATTTGTTTCTTTCATGTATCCAACTCCTCTTATTTCTCGTATTTAAGATCTTTTTGTATGTATTGTTTTACAACTTGTTTATTGGCTTGATCACGCCATTCCACAACAAATTTCAAGTTGATAT
>CALEMV010000035.1 GCA_937910655.1 uncultured Solobacterium sp. | reverse complement strand
GTGTTAGTATGAATCAATATTGTGTATATCTATTATCAAAAAATGACGCAATTAAAAATAGTAAATAAGCACATTAAAAAGCCAGACTAGCTGGCTTTTTGTGTTAGTTATTTCTATCTTTCATTGTTGGGAATAAGAGTACATCACGGATGGAATCTGTTCCTGTTAACAACATTACGAAGCGGTCGATACCGAAACCGATACCACCTGTTGGAGGTAGACCGTATTCAAGTGCCTCTACGTAATCTGTATCCATCTCGTTGGCTTCATCATCACCAAGTTCTTTTGCCTTGAGCTGAGCTTCGAAACGTTCTCTTTGGTCGATAGGATCGTTAAGCTCTGTGAAGGCATTATCCATTTCAATACCATTTACTAATAACTCAAAACGATCTGTGAAACGTGGATCTTCTGGGTTCTTCTTTGCTAGTGGTGAAATTTCAATTGGGTGACCATATACGAATGTTGGTTGTACAATCTTATCTTCACAGAATTCTTCGAAGAATAGGGAGATGATATGTCCAACTGTCATCTGGTGTGGTTCAACTGTGATGTGGTGTTCCTGTGCAAGCTTGTATGCTTCTTCAACACTCATTGGTTGCCAGAAGTCAACACCAGTTACTTCCTTAACCGCATCTACCATGTTCCATCTCTTGAAAGGAGCCTTTAATGAAATGTCCTGGCCCATGAACTTGAAGTCTGTTGTACCACAAACCTCTAATGCAACATGTTCAAATAAACCTTCGTTTAATTCCATCATGCCTTCAAGGTCTGTGTATGCACAATATGCTTCCATTGTTGTAAATTCAGGGTTGTGCCTGAGGTCCATACCTTCATTACGGAAGATACGTCCAATTTCATATACTTTCTCAAGTCCACCAACGATTAATCTCTTTAGTGGTAACTCAGTAGCGATACGTAAATAGAAGTCTTTATCTAGTGCATTGTGATGTGTAATAAATGGTCTAGCATTTGCTCCACCTAGGATTGGCTGTAAGATTGGTGTTTCTACTTCAAGATAGCCTTGGCTATCCATGTAACGACGGATTGCGCTTACGATACGTGGACGTAGGATTGCAATCTTACGGGATTCATCATTCATGATGAGATCGACATATCTTCTACGGTAACGTTCTTCCTTATCCTGTAAACCATGGAACTTATCTGGAAGAGGGCGTAGTGCCTTAGAAAGATGAGTATACTCATGTGCTTCAACGGATAATTCACCAGTCTGTGTCTTGATGACTGTACCACGAATACCGATGATATCACCTAAGTCGCTTGCCTTAAATAATTCATAGATTTCATCGCCGATGATGCGCTTATTGATGACTACTTGAATCTTGCCTTCACGGTCTAAGAGGTGAATAAAGCCTAACTTACCCATTCTTCTCTTTTGCATGATACGACCTGCGATGGAAACTTCAGCGTGTAAACTTTCTAATTCTTCGGCACTCTTTTCGCTATATTCATCCTTGATAAGTTGTGAGTTACTTGTACGATGGAATGCTTTACCAAATGGGTCAATACCTTGTTCACGTAAGGCGTTCATCTTCGCAATACGTGCTTCTTGTTGGTCTGTTAGACGAACTTCTTCAACAGCTTTGACAAGTTTTTTCGCATTCTCCTTGATTGCTTGCTTTGTACTTTCAAGTGCAGCTTGTGCATCTTCTAATGCTTTTTGTCTTTGAGCGAGTTCCTTTTGGAGTTGCTCAGCAATGATGTTCTTTTCTTCTGCCATATGATGACCTCCTTTTCATATAAAAAGCTCTACGTCAAGGGACGAGAGCTTTGTTCGTGGTACCACCCTAATTTACAGTATCTAATACTGCCTCATTTTTGATTGTTAACGCGATCGCGGAATGACTCGGGAGTCCTTGTCAACATATATCCTCTCTGTTTCACTTTCACCATCAGAAACTCGCTGTAAGATACTCTATATGTTCTATCTCCGTCGTTGTCCTTCAACACGCATAGTGTAACAATTTTTTATCAAAACTGCAATCAACTTTACTGGTTTTCTTCAGTGTTTTCTGGTTCTTTTGATAAAAGTTTGTTTACAATAATACCGAGTATCAATGCACAGGCTACAGATGTGATTGTAATCTTACCGAAGCTTAGTGATAATCCACCGATACCTGAGATTAAAATACTTGAGATAACGAATAGGTTTTTGTTGTGGTCTAAGTCAATCTTCTGTACCATCTTTAATCCACTCACGGCAATAAACCCGTAGAGCGCCATACACACACCACCCATAACACATGCTGGGATAGTGGAGATAAATGTAACAAATGGTGTAAAGAATGAGATTAAGATACATTCAATTGCAGCACCGATAATTGTTAATACAGATGCGTTCTTTGTGATAGCTACACAAGCAACTGATTCGCCATATGTTGTATTAGGGCATCCACCGAAGAATGCACCAACCATAGAACCAACACCATCACCAAGTAATGTTCTATCTAAACCTGGGTCTGTTAAGAGGTCTTTTTCAATAATACTTGAAATATTCTTGTGATCAGCGATATGTTCTGCAAATACAACGAAGGATACTGGAATGTACGCTACTGCAACTGTTCCAATATATCCAAGGTCAACATCTTTAATACCTTCAATCGCTGTTATAAATGTGAAGTCTGGAATCTTGAAGAATGTTGAGAAGGAAATACCATTTGCGAATAAATCAACGATAGGTTGATAGTTTAATATCTGCATTGGTTTATAACCTGTCTGAACACCGATAAATGTTAGGATAGCAGCTACAATATAACCGGCTAGAATACCAATGATAAATGGAATCATCTTAGCGTGGGATTTACCATAAGTACTTGCAAGCATTACACCAAGTAGGGCAACGATACCAACAAGTACTGCAAACTGTGTTCTTTCACCAGTTAAACTGCTTGTCTGTAAGTCACCAACTGCATTGGCTGCTAGTGATAAACCGATAATTGCAACTGTAGGACCAATAACAACTGGTGGCATGATGCGATTTACCCAATCAACACCAATACGCTCAATGAATAGTGCTATTACGACATATACAAGTCCTGCAAACGCTGCACCAATAATGAGTCCAACATATCCAGCTGCTACTGTAGTTGCACCAGCAAACGCAGCAGACATCGAACCAATAAACGCAAAAGAAGAACCCAAAAATACCGGGCTCTTCTTACGAGTAAATGCAACATAAACAAGGGTACCAACACCGGCACCAAAAAGAGCAGCAGCGGTATTCATACCGTTTTTGATGATGAGAGGTACTGCGATTGTTGCGGCCATAATTGCTAGCAACTGTTGGAATGCAAAAATAACTAATTGATGAAACTGTGGTTTGTCTTCAACTTTATAAATCAATTTCATATGAAATTCCTCCCTTTAGTTAGGTATGATATCAAATGCATAATGGATTTACAATAATGAATTTTATTAATTTTTAAACTTTTCTTTAATATGAATTATAATAAATACAGTTAGATAATTCGGAGGTGAATTGTATGAAAAAAGTTGCAGCGTTTTTCGATATTGATGGAACAATTTATCGTGAAGGTTTGATTACAGAAGTATTCAAAAAGATGGTAACTCATGAGATTGTTTCCGCATCCCGTTGGACAGATGAAGTAAAACCTGCTTATATGGCGTGGGATCGTCGTATGGGTGATTATGATAATTACTTACAAAAGATGGTAGAAATTTTCAAAGAGACCACAAAAGGAATCTCTGCAGTACATATTGAACATATTGCCCAGAAGGTTATCGAACAAAAAGGGGAACGTGTCTATCAGTTCACGAGAAAAGAGATTGAACGCCATCGTAAACAAGGACATCTCTTAATTGCGATTTCAGGCTCCCCAGAGCCGCTTGTTAAGGAGATGGCTGAGAAGTATAAGTTTGATGACTTCCGTGGGACACAGTATCTGAAGGATGGCAATGGAATTTATACAGGAGAAGTTGTACCAATGTGGGATAGTGTTTCCAAAGAGAAGGCAATTCTGACATTACAGAAGAAGTACGACTTAGACCTGCAAGCATGTTATTCCTATGGTGATACAAATGGTGACTTTACAATGTTTAAGAATACAGGTCATCCATGTGCAATCAATCCAACACGAGAATTATTACACCGTATCCAAGAAGATGAAGAGTTATGCAAGCGCATGCGTGTTGTAGTAGAAAGAAAAGACGTTATTTATAACATTGATATCAATAATTTACATCTAGAGTAGAAGGATAAAGAAATGAATCGACAAGATTTAATACATCAATTACAGATATATCAATCATTTAATGAACAAGAAGAAGCTGATCGTCAGGTGATGTTAGAGTTACTACAAACATCGGATGATATCTTTTATCGTACCAATTTACTCGCACACTTTACTGCATCTGCGTGGGTGTTAAATAAAGCACATACACATGTACTGATGGCATTTCATAATATCTATCAGAATTATGCATGGCTTGGTGGACACGCAGATGGAGAAGAGGACCTTCTTTCTGTTGCCCTAAGAGAAGTACAAGAAGAAAGTGGAATTCATACTGTTAAACCTATCAAAGAAGATATCTTTTCGCTAGAGACGATTGAAGTAAATGGACATGAGAAAAAAGGGAAGTATGTCCCAAGTCATCTGCACTTAAATGTAACCTATCTATTAGAAGCTGATGATACAGAGAGTTTACATATCAAGCAAGATGAAAATAGTGCAGTCAATTGGTTTCCAATTGATCAAGTGATTGATGTTGTTCATGAGCCATGGATGGTAGAACGTATCTATAAAAAACTGAATCAAAAACTGAAAGAGGCTAACTATGAAAGTTAATTTAGCAGATGTCGTCGATGCAATTGATACAATCAATGAAGATGAAACCTATTTTTACAGTATTCAGGATGAAGAAATTGTATATGTATTAGAGGATGATGAAGATGACGAATTCTTTATTCCACTTCCAACCAAA
>CALEMV010000034.1 GCA_937910655.1 uncultured Solobacterium sp. | reverse complement strand
GGAATTACAGTTCATGATTTTAGAACTGTATTAGGTAATGAACATACTAATCTAGTTTTTGATTTGGTGATTCCTTATGGCTTTCATTTAGAGGATGAACAAATCAAAGTAGAGATTGACCGTCACTTTGAAAAGTATCCGAATAAGATTTATACTGTTATTACATTCGATCATCCGTATACAGGGGGCTGATATGAAGAAGATAACGATTTGGCATATAAACGATGTACATAGTCAGTTTGAGGATTTCTCTGCAATTGTGCATTATATTCGTAAACATATAAATTTTGAAAAAGATTTCCTGCTTGATGCAGGAGATTTTTGCGACCAGAAGTCAGTAATGATTAATGGTACCCATGGAGTGGGTGGTATTGAATTATTAAAGAGTGCTGGTTATGATGCAATGGCAATTGGAAACAATGAATTCTTTGCGGGTATGGAGTATTTAGAGGAAATGACAAATCAAAACTTTCCCTTACTATCCGCAAATCTTTTTTGTTTAAACAAGAAAAATATTCCAGGGGTATTACCTTATATTATTTTGAATCGCAATGAATTGCGGGTATTGGTGATTGGTATTTCACCATACTGGGGAGAAAATCCTGAAAGCACCGCATTTACAGATATGTGTGGTATCAAGCTATTTGAGCCAATACCAATCATTCAGGACATCCTCGAAAGAGAAAAAGAGAATTATGATATTTCCATTCTGCTATCCCATGGTGGTATAAAAAAGGATCGTGTCATTGCGGAAGAAATTGAGGGAATAGATTGTATTATTGGTGGACATTCTCATACGGAAATGGATGAGGCGGAGCATATCAATGGTACTTGGATTCATCAAAGTGGTTGTTGGGCAAAGTATCTTGGTAAATTAACGTTAGAAGTAGATGATGATTATCATGTTGTGTCTGCAAGTGGAGAAAATATTGTGGTGGAGAAAGAAAAAGATCCTCAGATTGAATCTGTGATGGCACAACAAACTGAAATAGCAATCGCAGAACTCAGTAAAGTTCTTTATGTCTTACCACAAGATTTAGAGTTTTCGATTGAACATGAATGCATGGCAATGAATGTGCTTGCGGATATGATGTGGAAAACATATCCTTCGGATTTGGCTTTGATCAATCATGGAATTCTTTCAAAAGGGATTGCAAAGGAAGTTACGAAGTTAAATCTTTTGGAGGTTTCTCCATCCCCATTAAATCCAACGACTTTAGTATGGTCTGGAAAACAAATCAAGGATGCGATATTTGCCTCACAAAAAGAAGAATATATCCATATGACTCCAAATCGTTGGGCAGGATTTCGTGGAAAAGAACTTGGTACATTAGCGGTAAGCCAAAATGTGCAAGTGGATTGTGATTTACAAACAATTACAATTGATGGAAAACCACTTGATGAAGAAAAGGAATATTGTGTTCTAACGAGTGATTTTCTACAGAGAGGATATGGCTATGAGATGCTAGGGGAATCGCTAA
>CALEMV010000033.1 GCA_937910655.1 uncultured Solobacterium sp. | reverse complement strand
CTTGCTTCGCCATGGCACTATACCCCAAGTTCCAAATAAAGTCAAATATTTTTTACTGGCGTCAATTCCCAGCATAATTTCTGGTGAAGTACTACATTATCATTGGCTAAGAGTTGATACTCTACAGACCAGTATTCATCGCACTTTTCTGCATGGCACAGCCTTGTCTGCATGTACATTTTGCCATATTGAGAGTCCACGATGCTCTCTCCATCCTTGTGATCATAGAGGGTGATCTGTGTATGCACATCTGCTTTTCGCTCAAATGAAATCATATCATCCCCAAAATAAACCTGATGAGAACCACCATCATTTCCTTCGCGATAGCGTAATGTATTTCCATCATATAAAGCGTTTGTCTCCAATAAGATTTGCTTCTTATCCTCCAACAAATCATGTTGTATTAGTTTGACCGTTATACGCATATTCACCTTCCGTGAATGATTATATGCGAAGTAATCCTCCTGTCAACCTTTCCGCCCAACAAAAAAACTTCCATCGTGATTGATGGAAGTAATTTTATTAAATTATTCGTTGTAGGCGATAAGATATAGTGTTTTTGCGCCAAATCCACTTTCAGTAAGCGGAAGTGTCATTGTCACTTTTTCTTCATGATTCACATTTTTATAAAGACCTACCCTATACACCTTACCCATTTCGACATCAAATTCAAACTCAATATCTGTTGCATAGTAATTTTTGTTTTTTACTACAATTCCATTCTCTGTCATTTGAAAACTACCTACAAAGGTATGATGACCTGGTTCTAACGCTACAATTGTATCTAGCATTTGCCCCTTGATTGGATGATATATAGCCGCATCTTGACCATCAATTGCTGAAACATCTCCATAGAAATGTACAATCGCTTTCGTTGTACTTGCCGCAACAAGTTCTGCTTCTGCGTTCTTCCGCTTCATTTGAAGTGTGATAAATACCACAAATGCAATAGCCCATACAACAAGTATCCCCGCCACCATAAATATTGGATTCATATTTTACCTCACATCTGCTCTGATTGAGCTTTTTTCTTAAACACTATTATACATGTGCTTTTCGTTATATCCTGTAAATAACAGTGTATTTTTTTGTATATATTATGATTTCAACCAATCAAACTATAATTTCCTGGCAACCGAAAGCAACATCAGTTTACGGAATGCTGTCATCATAAGCCAAATTGGTCCTACTAAAACCACAAGCATTGGCAAAATATATGGCAAACTTTCAAGTAGTGCTACCATATATCGCTTACTTGGATCACCACTAAAAATCGCATTGATAGTCTCCGCTGTATGATTGAGTAGATTATATAGAGCAGAGTTTGTATCTGCACTGGAAAGTATAACGAAAATGACCACAAAGAAAAGTGTTAGCCATAGTACAACTAGGAAAACAATTCTCTTTGATACTTGATTACATATTGCAATGCGCTGTTGTAATGTTAAACCACACAATTCAGGAACATCCTGTCTCCACTTCCTCGCACGTTCTTCTGGATTCATTTCTTAATTTCTGTTTCCTTTGGATAATATACGCTAAATACATCATGGATTGGTCCATGAACTAAACTATATACAATATTGGATGCGTTCGACATCTCCACTATCGTTCCATCCTTTTTCTTTACCCAAACCGCATCCCCTCTACTATCTGTATATGGCTCATACGGTTTTTGATACACCTCATCCTTTGACCAATAATAATCTAAGTTATATCCAGCCTTCTTTAACTGATGACGAAGTTTACGATTGTTCGTAGGATTACTTTCTGAATACGCAAATAATTTACGATCACGAATGCGTAACGCAAAGTCACGAACGATAGGATCTTTATGTTCACATAACATTGAAAAACCATAACTAAATGCATATTCATCTAGCATAAAGTACTGTTTTAAAGAAATCTTCTTACCTGTCAAGACAGGTTTAAATAATGGAATGATAGAAGGATCACTCACACTCTTTAAATCTCTTAAACGCTTAAAAAGTAGATGTAGAATGGTTTCAAAACTACGTGCAACTGGATGATAGTAAATCTGCCAATACATGTGGTATCTTGCCATGATATAGTTTTCAACTGCGTATACACCACTCTCTTTGACTACCAAGCGATTTCCATCGACCACACGAAGTGTACGTAAGATTCTCTCCAAATCAAACTCTCCATACTTCGTTCCTGTAAAGTATGCATCACGCAACAAGTAATCCATGCGGTCCGCATCCAATTGCGAACTAATCATCTGTACTAATAGTGGATTCTTACTCTTATGACGGATAACATCCGCAACATCCTTTGCAAGACCTTTTGCGCTTGATTCAATTATCTTTGTGATTTCTGTATTCTCTTCAATGATACGACAAGTAAATTCTTCATGTGATGTTCCAGTAACCGCCTCGAATGCATGGCTGTATGGGCCATGACCAATATCATGCAGTAAACCTGCCAGCATGATCGTTACCTTATCATATTCATTTAATGCACTAACAATATCTGGAACCTCCGTTACCATACGACGAACAATTTCGTACACTCCTAGGGAGTGAGAGAAACGTGTATGCTCTGCACAATGGTACACAACATAAGCCCCACCTAGTTGACGAATACGACGTAAGCGTTGAAACCAACTGCTATTAACAATATCCCAGATTACCTGCAAATCAATATGTACATATCCATGTACAGGGTCTCGTAATACTTTTACTTCAGAAGTTTTCGCAAACATAAACTAGTCCTCCTTTACAAGGAGTACAACCGCTTGTGCTTGTACACCTTCCGACTTTCCAACAAAACCTAAGCCTTCTCCACGCGTTGCTTTCACACTGACGCTATCCAGATCACACTCTAAAGCTTTTGCGATATTCTCACGCATAGACTGAATATGTGGTGCCATCTTTGGCTTTTCAATCATGATTAGACTATCAACATTTCCAATCACATATCCACGCTCATGCATCATGACACCAACCTGCGTAAGAATCTTCACAGAATCAGCACCTTCCCACTTTGGATCAGTATCTGGAAACCATTTCCCAAGATCCCCTAATGCAAGTGCACCAAGAATTGCTTCCGCTACTGCATGGCATAACGCATCCGCATCGCTATGTCCTACAAGTCCTAGTTCTGAAGGAATCTCCACACCACCTAAGATGAGCTTTCTTCCTTCTGCCAGGCGATGAATATCTGTCGATTGTCCGATTCTCATGTAA
>CALEMV010000032.1 GCA_937910655.1 uncultured Solobacterium sp. | reverse complement strand
TAAAGGAATGAAAAGTTTGAAAATAAATAACTTGATAAATATATGTGTCGATAGTTCTTTGAAAAGTGAATTGTGTACAGCAAAAACAACTATCCTTACATAGCTTGATTTTTAACTAGAATTATGGAATTAAGACTATTTCAATTTGGCAGAGTCGAAACCTTCACCTGTGGAGATTATCTTGTATATAACGCGTAAGAGTTTACGTATACAGTGACCTTGTGCACAGCGGTAACTCTTACCTTGTGAAATCTTCTTTTGATAGAATGCTTGGAATATAGGGTTGAAGCGTATGACAGAGTCAATGATTTGATATAGTGTCTTACGCAAGTATTTTGACCCTTTCTTTTCTAACCGCGTATGTGTCATACTATAGGTGCCGGATTCATAAACACATGGGTTTACACCGGCAAACTTGATGAGTTTCTTTTCGTTAGAGAAATAAGTAATATCACCAAGTTCGGAGATGATCGACATAGCTGAAAAGTGGGAAATTCCAGATATGTCCAAGATAGGAGAGTTTAGTTGATGACTGAATTCTTCTATTTTTTTATCAATTTCACCTAGTATTGAAGTCAATCTTCTGATAAGAGAAATCAAAAATGGAATATCCATTTCAATCGCAAGATTATGTTGACCAATAGATTCCTTGGCGGATTTCTTAAGTTGTTCTGCAGAGATTGATACGGAGCGACCTACGCCAACATTTTTCAGGGTATTCCGTAACAGGCGAATATCGGTATTAGCGATTGTATAAGCACCACGGTAAGTATCTAGTATCTCGAGATAGGTTTTTGAATATTTGGTGTTGAGAAGAGAGTTGAATTCTGGAAAGACAATATCAATTGATTTCTGCAACTGACATTTATAGCGGTTAATTTCTTCCGTATGTGTATGGTGCATACGTGTCAGTTGACGTACCGTAGCGTAATCAATAGATTGTACATGTTGGTCCCTGTAGAAATTAGGATTCATCATCGTGTTGGCAATGACGAAACAATCGATTCTATCGTTTTTGGCTTTGTTGGAAGCCTTACGGATATGAGATGTAACGATGGGGTTCAACATAACGACCTTATACTGTTTTTCCAATAAAAAGTTGCGGAGATTGTCTCCGTAATGTCCCGTATCTTCCATACCAACGAGGTGTTTCTTTTTAAGGAATGGTTTGATATTTTTCAATAAGGATTGGAAGCCAATGATATCATTAGTGAAATCAAAGGGTTCTACAAGGGCGATGCCATCCGTGTCTATGACACAAGCTGTGTGTTTGAATTTAGCTACATCAATACCGATAAAGTAACGCATAAAAATATATCCTTTCTGTAAAATATGAATATGCATTCCACTTACAAAGTATCCGCATAGATCCTGGTAAAAGATAAGAGTTCAAAGACCCATACAACTGATCTCGATTCTGAATATTAAGAAGTGGCAAGATTCTATTTCATGAAGTCAAAGCTTCAAGGAGGTGGTCAAAGTACACATTCACGATTTCAATTCTATCAAAAACAGTCCTGATGGATACGAGGTCAGGTAGAAAGAAAATGTATATTCAATTTAGTCAACTATATAGGTCAAATTGAATATACCAGGATATGCTTTGCCAATATTTCTGACATTCGAAATTTACCTGCACTACATGGTGATAAACCTATCTTTGATATTTTATCAATTGAATTAAAAGATATTACATTCTCGTATTCCGATAAATCAAAAAATGTTTTAGATCAATTTTCTCTTAAATTAATGAAAGGCGATTTCGCACTGGTCAAAGGAACAAATGGTATTGGCAAAACAACACTGTTTCGAATTCTATTGAATCAATATTCTCCTACATCAGGAGAAGTACTCATCAACAATGAAAAACTCGATTCATACAGTATATCTTCTTATTATGAGAACATCGCTTATATCAGCCAACATGAGCCTGTATTGAAT
>CALEMV010000031.1 GCA_937910655.1 uncultured Solobacterium sp. | reverse complement strand
TACGAGATCATGCCTAGTCTCGTGGGCTCGGAGATGTGTATAAGAGACAGCTACATCTTTAAAGGCGCTGGTTGGGCCGTGCCATAATTCCATGAGCCAACCATCGTTGTATTTGCACAGTGGTGCTACTTCATTGTTTTCAAATGAGTTTTGATAAGCACTTTGAACACACTGTTGGATTTGTTCATGGCTAAAGTCACTTAAAAAAAGAGATAGAATGTATTGAGCTAGTTCTAAATAACTCATCTTGAGAGTAGAGGCTAAATCTACCTTTTGATCAAGTGATTGGGGTGTATAGAGACCACCATCAGCAGCGAGACCTTGGATAATCGCTTCAGAGGATGATACAACTTTATCTTTATTTCGTGTACTAATATATTTCATAGGGCTTCCTTCTTGTTTCAAATATAGAAAAATGATACACTGTTTGTGTTTTAAATACAAGTGTATCTATTTTAGAAACAGAGGTTTATATGAAAATTGGATTATTGGGACATGGAACTGTAGGTTCTGGTGTTAGAAAGATTATTGATGAAAAGAATACGAAAGAAGTCTCGCAACTGGAGATTTCTAAGATATTGGTTCGCTATGAAAAGGATATTACGGATGAGCGCATGACAGTGGATATCCATGACATTGTGGAAGATCCTGATATTGATGTAGTAGTGGAATGTATCGGTGGAGATGAGCCGGCATTCACTTATGTCAAAGCAGCGTTATTCAATGGAAAGCATGTTGTGACAAGCAATAAGAAGATGTTGGTGAATCACTTGGGAGAACTATTAGAAACCGCACGTACACGCGGTGTTAGTTTAAAGTATGAGGCTGCGTGTGGTGGTGGAATTCCATGGATGAGTAATTTAGATCGGACAAAACGTATCGATGATATTGAAAGCTTCCGTGGTATCTTTAATGGGACTACAAACTACATCTTAAGTAAGATGAGTGATGAGGGATCGGAGTTTTCGGTTGCCTTAAAGGAAGCACAGGACTGTGGATATGCGGAATTTGATCCATCAGATGATATTGATGGCATGGATACAGCATATAAAGTAGTACTTTCAAGTTGTAAAGGATTTGGTGTACTTGCGAATGTTGGTGATATCGATATCTACGGGATTCGTCATATCAGTGCAAAGGATATTGCATACGCATGCGAGCATGGTTATGTATGTAAATTTATCGGCTCTGGTGTTAAGTCTAGTAGTACTGTAAGTGGTACGGTGATTCCAACATTTATTCCAAAGCAAAATATCTTTGCGACAATACCGGCAAACTTCAATGCGATTGAAAGTAATTCTAAAACACTGGGTAAGATGACTTATGTTGGCCAGGGTGCAGGTTCTTATCCAACTGCACATGCGGTTGTACAAGATTTAATTGATTTAGTACTTCATCAAGATACTGAAGTTTCAACTGAAGTAAGTATTTGCGTGGATAACATGAGTCGCGTATCCTCATTCTATGTACGTTCTGCAAATCTAAATCGTATGGAAGAAGTAATTGAAGAAAGAGTTGATGAAGATACATGCATTACAAAGAGAATGTCTTTTGTGGAGCTAGCTTCTGTGATGAAGATATTGGAAGATGATGCGGTATTTGTGGCGGAGGTAATGCATGATTGTAAGTAAGTTTGGTGGTTCTTCTGTAGCCAGTAAAGAACAATTTGAAAAAGTAAAACGCATCGTAGATGCGAATGTGAATCGTAAGTTTATTGTCGTTAGTGCTTGTGGTAAAGAAAACCGTGATGATTACAAGGTGACAGACTTACTATATCTTTTACATGCACATATTAATTATGGTGTATCCTATGAAACTATCTTTAATCTTGTAAAAGAGAAATATCAACGTATCTGTGATTCACTTGGCTTAAGGATTGATTTAGAAAAAGAGTTTGCTAGTGTTAAAGAGATGTTAGATGCAAATGCGCCTGTAGATTATATCGTTTCTCGTGGTGAGTATTTAACTGCACGATGCATGGCAGAATATTTAGGTGCAGAGTTTTTAGATGCGAAAGATGTTATTGCATTTAAATATAATGGTGATTTTGACTTTGATAAAATAAAGCAAAATTTAAAAAAGGTTATGGACATGGATAAGAAGTATGTGATTCCGGGCTTCTATGGCGCTTTACCAAATGGACAAATCAAAGTCATGAGCCGTGGTGGAAGTGATATTACGGGTTCAATCTTAGCCAATATTGTGGATGCGGAAGTCTATGAAAACTGGACAGATGTATCTGGAATCTTGGTTTCTGATCCACGTATCATTGATAATCCACAACAGATTCCAGTGATTACATATAGTGAACTTCGTGGGATGAGCTACATGGGTGCGAATGTACTCCATGATGATGCGATTTTCCCAGTACGTGAAAAGAATATTCCTATCCATATTTTGAATACGAATGACCCAGAGAATCCTGGAACATTTATTCAAGATGATTGCGAAGAATATGATAAAGCTAACGGCACTTCAACTGTTACAGGTATTACAGGACGTAGAGACTACGCTTCCTTTACAGTTGTAAAGAGTCATAGTTCAACAGAAGTTGGTTTCTTACGTCGATTATTGTTTATCTTTGAGGAGTATCACATCTCAATCGAAAGTGTTCCAATTACAGTAGATACGTTTACTGTAATTGTACAAAAG
>CALEMV010000030.1 GCA_937910655.1 uncultured Solobacterium sp. | reverse complement strand
TAACAATAGTGAAATTACTAAAGTACGATAAAATAAGCATTTTTGACAATAAGTTTAGAAAAATTATATGAAAAATACACTTTCACAATACTTTCACTATTTCACCATATATCTCACACATGGTTTAGGTATATTATAAGTGTCTTAAATGACAGAGAAATTATAAATTTCTTTCCCTCCCAAAAAAATAAAAAAGAAATCGAGATCTGTGCCAGCGGGTCTCTTTTTCATGTATTCTTCATTAGTTTGAAAATTAGAAATGGTATAATGTTGAAAAATACGTTGGAAATTCGAACTGGAGGTTTTTTATGAAAACAGTTGAAATAAAAGTGGAACAGGGTATATTGCGCGGTGAAGAGACGGAATCTAAATTAATTTTTAAGGGTGTACCTTATGCGAAACCTCCTATTGGGAATTTACGTTTTAGTTCCCCACAGGCACCTGATCGTTGGTTGGGTGTTAGAGATGCTTTGGAATATAGTAAAATCTGTCCACAACCTAAGGCATCGAATCCGTTCTATCGTAAAGAGTTTTATAACTATGAACAATATCCTTATCCTGAAATGAGTGAGGATTGTTTGTATTTAAATATCTGGGCACCAAACCATAAATCAGAACATGGACATCCAGTCGCAATTTGGCTTCATGGTGGTGCATTTGACCATGGTTATGGGAATGAAGTTCCATTTGATGGAGAAGCGTTTGTACAAAATGATGTCATTCTTGTAACAATCAATTATCGTGTTGGTGTATTTGGATTCTTTGCGCATCCACAACTAAAAGAGGAAGATCCTGCACATTGCGTTTCTAACTATGGGATCTTAGACCAGGTATTTGCGATTCGTTGGATTCGTAAGAATATTGAGGCTTTTGGAGGAGATCCTGATAACATTACGCTATTTGGACAAAGTGCTGGTGCGATTAGTGTTCAGACATTGATTTCTAGTCCTACAACACGTGGCATGATTGCCAAGGCAATTATACAAAGTGGTGCTGGGGTAGATAATCCTATCTTCAAACATAAGACGGTAGAAGAGGCTTATGAGACAGGCGAGGAAATTATGAAGTTGGTTGGTGCGAAGAATATTCAAGCATTACGTCAAATTCCTGCGCAGAAGTTAGTGGATATTTTACCGAAGCTTTCCAAACATGATAATCGCCTGCTGTTTGGGCCAGTGGTGGATGGCTTTGTGCTCGAAGATACTTTGGATGAACTGGCAAAACGTGGAGATGTACAGGATATCCCATATATTATAGGTGCTAATGGTAATGATTTTGGTTTGGGTGTTGATGAGCCGATGCGTAAGTCTAAGTATTATCAGAGTATGATTGATTTTGCAAACTTACGAAATCAACATCAAGGTAAACCGACATACTTATATTTATTCAATCGCAAGTTACCATCAGATGATGCTGGTGCTTTCCACTCTGCGGAGTTATGGTACATGTTTGGTACGTTGAGTCGCTGCTGGAGAGAGATGGAAGTGCGCGATTATAAGATTAGTGATGAAATGGTTTCTGCTTGGACAAACTTCATGAAGAGTTCAGAACCTGGTAAGGGTTGGAAACCTTATACGGAAGAAAATAGTTTTATTCGTATGTTTCTATAACTAAAAAAAGAACACTTGTGTTCTTTTTTTAGTTATTTACTCTCTTCTCCTTCTGGATAGAATAGAGATGCGATACGATCAGAATCAAATACGTTATTGTACTGTAGACAACGGTATGTATTGATATCTGGATCATTAATATCATTTACGGATTGATAGTACTTTCCACTTGCGTCATAACAACCATATAGACCAATTACAGGATACTTATCTTTTAGTTCATATAAGAATTCCTGGTATGGAGTCATTTGGTAGTTTGCGGTCTTCATAATGAGTGAAGATAGGTAGTTAATACTTAACTTATCAATTGTCTCATCTGGAATATCATAGTTTGCCCAAATGGAGAATGGGGTAATATATTGTGTCATGTCGTTTTCAGGTGTACCTGCATGTGGGAATAGAAGGTTATCACAATCTGCACCTAAGGATGGTTGGTGGTCACCAAACATCACAATCATTGTAGGTTCTTTTACCTTTGAGAAGTATTCAATCAAGTTCTTGTAGTCTTGATCAGAAATCTTCATTAATGAGAAGTAGTTTTCCGCATGACCATATCCACCACCAATAGAACTGAAATTGACGGTCTTCTTTAAGTCATCTTTATCATCATATCCACCATGGTTTTGGTAGGTGATATTGAAGATGAAGTTCTTTTTATCTTTTTCCTTTTCGTAAGTTTCTTCTAGGACTTTGAAATTCTGTGCATCACTTGGATATCCATGAATTGTTTCCAGACCATCAAAGGTTTCTGCAAATACTTTATCTTGGTACTGCAGTTTCTTCCATGCGGAAGCACGGTTCCAGTTTGTGGATTTTCCAAGGTGAATACCTGTTGTAGTAAAGCCGATTTGGTTAAAGTAGGAAATCATAGAAGGTACGTTTCTGTGCATATACATGTTGAATGGATATACACCACCCGCAAAGAACGCTGTTGTATTACCTGTTAAGGATTCATATTCACTATTACATGTACCACCACCACGTACATCGACGTAGAGGTTACCACGAATCGTATTTTCTAGAGACAGGTAGTAAGGGATGATGTTATCAGCATAGTTTGTACCACCAACATTCATGTCTGCAAAGGATTCGTTCATTACCATGATGATATTCGTTGGTTTAGTGCCATTAGGATCGACGTTGGCTGCAGCTCTTTCAGCAAGCTCTTTACCCAGTTCTTTGAGTTCCTCTACAGAATATCCTTCTGGTTTCTTTGGTTGATCAGAGATATATTGGTTTACAAGACCTGTGAAACTAAGCGCCGTACCATCTGTTTGGAAGATGGATAATAGGTTCATATCCCATAGGTAGTATTGACCAACACTATTTAAGAAGAGCGCTATAACAATAATCAGGATAGGATATGTTGCGTAGTATACGTTAATCTTTGTGTTCTCGCGTGGTACAGCGCGCATCAAGAGATAAATTAAGATGGCGATAATAATTGCGATAACCATGAAGTAACGAATCTGGACATGGTAGTTGGAGATGACATCTGCAGCTGTACCAATTGCGGTTAAATCCCATGGTGCGATTGGACGGTTACGGAACTGTGTTACGTACATGTTTACGATACCGAAGATTACAACAAATAAGTTACTAATCAGTACTGAGATTGGTAATCGACGGAATATTAAGTAGATTACTTTATATAGAATAATATAGATGGCAACGTTGTAGAAACGATTCATCAAGTTGATATAGTAATAGTTACCAGTACAGATTTCTGACATAAAGAAGCACCAGATAGGAGCTGCTATTAACATCATTTCGTTTTCTGGAATGTGTTTTGCCCATGTAATCTTCTTATCAATGAGATACGCAATGATCCAACTTAATACCAAAATGGATAGGTATACTGCAACCCAAGCAGCTTTTGGCAGGTACTCTTGGGTCTCAAGTTGGAGCCAGCCTTCAACACCGTTAACGGTTAGGTTAATGGTGTTTTCATTTGTATTGATGACCATACCTTGAGAGGCGATGATCTTGTTGGAGATATTCTCTGGTGTATACTCTGCAAGTTTAAATGGTCCAAATGACACATCAATCTTTGAGATAGCGATGTCTGTCTTTACGTTGTTAAAACCTAAACGTAAAGAGTTTGTAACGATTGGAATGTTACTGAGGTGAATTACTTCCCAAGATGGTTGTGCATCTAGCCATGTCTTATGAGAGTTATAGTTATAGTTTGCAAAGATTTCTTCTCCACGGTCTGTATTAAAGTTTGATACGACCACAGTACCTTGGATACCTTTTTTCATGTGTACATCAAAGGAAAGATGTGGTGCATAAAATAGTAAGAACATTGCCGAAATGAGTAAGAACCAAACGGCTCTACGTATATTTAGTTTTTCTTTTATAAATTTCATCATTTTATCACTTCCCTGAATAATGGTAGCACAAATGAGTAAAATGCGTTAACTAACATAGGTGAAAATTAAAAAAAGTTCAGAATAAAAAAGGGTAACTCTTAAGAATTACCCTAGTGATTAACTGAAATATACGAACTCATCTTGTGGTTTTTGGTAGTTTTGAATGCGGTTTGCGTATAGAACAAGTGTCTTACCGCCATTATCCAATGGGATGGTCTTAAGATTACCTTGTACTTCATACCAGTTATCCTTTACAAGTTCTTCTACTTTCACACCTGTAACCGTTAATCCACAAAGACTTGTGTCATTTGCACAGCATACCATTGCTTGTCTACCCATGATAAAGGTCTGATGATAGCCTGGTAATGTCTCGGTGAACTTACCGCGTAGGATGATTTCTTTTCCATCATATTTATCTGGGTTTTCAATCGCATCCATATACCAGATGCCATAATCATCATCTTTGATATCGATGATAGGGGCATTGATATTGAATGGTAGTACACCTTCTTTAAGAGTGACCTGGGCACCGTGTTCGCCTTCGTAGAAAATCTGAGCTTTTTTATTAATAGCTTTGATATTGCCACGCAGCATTGATGCGGAGGTATCTGGTGTACAACGATTACAGATAATTGTATCGCTGTACTTTAACTGCTCGTAAATGACAGAACGCATTGCGTTAATATACATTTGGAAAGTTGTCGCATCTACTGTTGTAAGAATCTGTACCAAAGGCCAGAAGTTTGGCATCTGTGACAAGATAAACGGTGTGATTGCGAGGGTTCCATTGTATTCAATAAATACTTGGTTTGGATGATAGATGGTATCTAACTCGCGAATCTTTTCTACGTTTAAATCCTCTGGAGAGTCCATATATTCAACGAATGCTTTGCGCTCTGCGAGGTATTTATCGTTGTATCGAACTTCACCTTGTTCAAAACAAATAATTAACGTACGGCTATTTTCTTCCATAAAGGAAGGGTCGTTGAGTGTGTCTAAGATTAAAGATGTTTTACCGGAATCAAGAAATCCCGTAAAGAGATATACAGGAGTTGCCATTTTACTTCACCGCAAAGATTTCCTTGATGCGAGCAACGTCTACCTTGTCACCAATCACTGTGATTAAACCAGTGTAAGCAGGGGAACCAATGCGGATATCTGCATCTCCTGGTACATAGTCAAAGAATAACCAACTTCCATCATGACTAGGAACAATACCCTTTGCACGGATGATATGTTCATCTAGTTCAGAAAGTGCTAATGCAATATCTTCTACAGAGTACTTATTAACTGTTTCGATACCGATTGATGTGAATACTTCATCCGCATCGTGTCCATGATGGTGGTGATGATGGTGATGTTCATGATCGTGATGATCATGGCCACAACAGCAGCATTCTTCCTCATCATGTTCTTCTTCCTCATGGTGGTGATGGCAGCAACATTCTTCATCATCATGATGATGTTCATGGTGGTGCTCTTCATGTTCGGAAGAACCACAGCAACAGCAGCATTCTTCTTCCTCGTGGTCGTGATGATGGTGCTCATATTCATGATGGTCATGGCCACAGCAACAATCGTCATCATCGTCATCGTGACAACTACATCCACAGCATCCACAGTCTTCTTCCTCTTCGAGTTCTGGGAAGCCATCTGTAGAACCTTCCATCGCTTCGATGATTGCTTGACCAGAGAGGTCATCCCATGGAGTGGTGATGATTCTTGCGTCATGGTTTAATTCACGGATGATTGCGATATCCTTTTGTAATATTTCTTCATCAACGAGTTGTGTTCTGGATAAGATGACACAAGCAGCTGTGGAAATTTGATCATCGAAGAATTCCTTGAAGTTTTTGTGGTATATTTCACAACGCTTTGCGTCTACAACAGTACTGTAACTATTTAGTTCCAAACCTTCTACATCTTTTACGACTGCTAAGATATCGGATAATTTACCAACACCGGAAGGTTCAATAATGATGTGGTCAGGATCATACTTCTTGACTACTTCTTGTAAAGCATTGCGGAAGTCACCTTGTAATGTACAGCAGATACATCCACTGTTGATTTCATTGACAACGATACCGGCATCTTTTAAGAAACCACCGTCAATTCCAATTTCGCCAAATTCGTTTTCAACAAGAACTACTTTTTTACCTGCATATACTTCTTTGATTAACTTTTGTATCAATGTTGTTTTTCCAGCTCCTAGAAAGCCGGAGATAATATCAATCTTTGTCATTTCGTTACCTTCTTTCATTATTATTATATCCTTTGCGTCAAATTCACCAAATAGAATGCCTAATGTGCATCGCCATTGAAAATAGAATTTTTTACAATGACATAATCAACATAGCGAATTGCGTTTAAATCTTTTCCGCCTGCATAAGAGATGGATGATTGAAGGTCTTGTTGCATTTCGACTAGTGTATCCATGATAGAACCTTTACATGGCACAAGCATCTTTTTGCCTTCCACATTTTTACGGGTGCCTTTTTGATATTCAGAGGCACTACCGAAGTATTCCTTCATTTCAATACCATCTTGCATGACGGTATTACCTGGTGATTCGGTATGCCCAGCAAATAGGGAACCAATCATAACCATGCTTGCGCCAAAGCGAATCGACTTTGCAATATCGCCATTTGAACGGATACCGCCATCAGCAATGATTGGCTTACGTGCAGCTTTTGCACACCAACGCAAGGCAGCCAACTGCCAGCCACCTGTGCCAAAGCCTGTTTTTAATTTTGTGATACATACTTTTCCAGGACCAATACCAACTTTCGTTGCGTCTGCGCCTGCATTTTCAAGTTCACGAACACCTTCAGGGGTTCCTACATTACCTGCAATGACAAATGTATCTGGTAGGTGTTTTTTGATATGTTTGATCATATTAATGACGGCGTTGGAGTGACCGTGAGCAATATCAATTGTAATGTAGTCCGGAACTAGGTGATGACTTGCAAGGTCTGCAATGAAATGATATTCATTTTCTTTTACACCAACACTAATGGAAGAAATCAATCCTTTATCGTTCATCATCTGTACAAACTGAAGACGTGTTTCAGGAGTGAAACGATGCATGATATAGAAATATCCATTCTCTGCAAGTTTAATTGCTAGAGATTCATCAATGACTGTCTGCATGTTTGCTGGGACGACTGGTAATTTAAAGCGATGTTTGCCAAATCGTGTTGTTGTATCACATTCTGAACGACTGTTTACAATACACTTATTTGGTATTAGTTGAATGTCTTCATAATCAAAAACTGTAAAATTTTCCATAAAAAAACCCACTTTCTTTGAAATGGGGAAAATTTGTTATCCTCATATACAATAGCACGAATTGACAGGGTTAGTTTGAGATAGTTAACGGAAAGCGAGGATATTTTAAGATATAAAATAGTATAAATGTAAGAATTTACATAAATTAAATGATAAATATTTACATAATTTATGAAAGAAAAGAAAAAAGTACTTGAAAAACTTTTTGAAACATTTTAAACTCAGTGTATCTTTTAGGAGGGAAATAGTTATGAAAGCAAAGAAGATAGCGGCAACTGGTTTAGCTGCAGCGATGAGTATGGCAGTACTAGCGGGCTGTGGTCCAAAGTCAGAAGCGGCCACAACTACGACAGTAACAATTGCATTCGATACTGATATGAGTTCAATGGATAACTCAGTTGCGACAGATGGTTCTTCCTTCTCAATGCAAATGATGGGTTTATCTGGACTTCTTGCGTTGGATGAATCAGGAACACCTGTTCCAGACTTAGCGGAAAGTTATGATGTAAGTGATGATGGTCTTACTTACACTTTCCATCTAAAGAAGGATGCACAGTGGTCTAATGGAACACCAATCACAGCAAATGATGTTGTTTACAGTTGGCATCGTTTAGCGAGCCCTACACTTGCAAGTGAGTATGCTTTCATCTTAGATACGATGCATGTTGTAAATGCGGCTGATGTGATTGCAGGTAAAAAAGATGCTAAGGAGTTAGGTGTTGAAGCGGTGGATGATCATACAGTAAAGGTGAGTTTATCTCTACCATGTAGTTTCTTGCCATCACTGATGGCATTTCCACCTCTGTTCCCATTGAATGAGGAATATGTAACATCGCAAGGTGATCAATATGCATTATCCCCAGAAAATATGATCTACTCTGGACAGTATGTCATGACAGATTGGAAACAGGGTAATGAATATACATTCGAAAAGAATGATAAGTATGTTAACGCAGATGAGGCGAAGGATAAGGCTGATACAGTTGTCTTCAAGTTCATTCAGGATACACAAGCCGCAATGTTGTCATATCAGAATGGTGATATTGATGCGGTTAAACTACAGGGTGAACAAGTTGACCAATATAGTTCTCAAGAAGGCTTTACAAATCGTTTGCAAGGTTATCTATGGTACTTATCTATCAACTTCAATAATCCAGTCTTACAAAATGCAAACTTACGTACTGCACTAAGTTATGCTGTAGATCGTGAAGCGATTGCAAAAGATGTATTAAAAGATGGTTCTGTTGCTGCTAGAGGTTTTGTTCCTTCAGAGTTTGCGACAGGTCCAGATGGAAAAGACTATGTTGATACAGCAGACACTTTAACAGAGTACAATCCTGATAAGGCAGCGGAATACTATAAGAAGGCTGTTGCGGAATTGGGTAAAGATGTTTCCTTTACATTATTATTCGAGGATACAGAAGCTTCTAAGTCAGTTGCAGAGAATCTACAGGCACAGTTACAGAAGAACTGCCCTGGTTTAACAGTAACTCTTGACCAAAAACCTAAGAAGACAAGATTACAGTTAATGAATTCACATGACTATGATATTGGTTTAACACGTTGGGGACCAGACTATGCTGATCCGCAAACATTCATGGATTTGGTAACTACTACAAGTACTTACAACCAAGGTTCTTACAGCAACCCCGCATATGATGCACTCATCGCAAAAGCTGAAACAGGTGAGGATGCCGCAAATGCAGAAGCTCGTTGGAAGGATTTCCAAGAAGCTGAAAAGATTTTAGTACAACAAGACCACGGTGTTATCCCAATCTATCAGAATGGTGGTGCGATGATGATCAATCCTAAGGTATCTGGTATTCGTTTCCACAGTGGTGGCGTTGATGATTACAGATGGATGGTCGTTTCACAGTAACATTGTATAAAACAACATTATAGAGCGGTATAAACGCCGCTCTATTCTGTTATCAAAAAGAAAGGAGTCTTCATGTTTAAATATATTACCAAGCGTGTCGTGATTAGCTTTCTAACATTATTAGCAATCTTGCTTGTATTGTTTCTGATGTTGGAATTAATGCCTGGTTCTCCATTTAATGATGAGAAGTTAACATCCTCACAGTTAGCGTTATTAAATGCGAAATATGGGTTGAGTGATCCGGTTTTGGTTCGTTTCTTCCGCTATGTCGCAAATATGTTTCATGGTGACTTTGGTGTATCATACGTCATCAATAAAAATAAAGCAGTCTCTGCTTTGATTAGTGGACCACTTTCCTTATCGATTCGCATCGGTGCAATGGCGATGGTTGTCGGTTCGATTCTAGGACTTATTTTAGGAGTTGCGGCTGCACTTAACCATAATACGTGGGTTGATACGCTATGTTCTTTTATTTCTATCATAGGTGTATCCGTTCCATCGTATGTATTTGCATTAGTGTTAATGTATTACGTCGGCTTTAAACTTAGTTGGACACCGATTCTATACTCTGCAAAGAATGCTGGGTCATCTATGATACTACCTGTACTTGCATTGTCGATGTTTCCGCTTGCGAATGTTTCTCGTTTTACACGTTCAGAATTAATCGATGTATTAGGCTCTGATTATATTCAATTGGTCAAGGCAAAAGGT
This sequence comes from uncultured Solobacterium sp., assembly GCA_937910655.1. Classification (GTDB taxonomy): domain Bacteria; phylum Bacillota_I; class Bacilli_A; order Erysipelotrichales; family Erysipelotrichaceae; genus Bulleidia. The sequence continues at coordinate 1,242 of CALEMV010000030.1, read as the reverse complement.
GTGAAACAAACTGGTTTGATTCTAAACCATGCATTACGGAATGCATTAATTCCTATCGTTACGATTATGGGCCCATTGTTAGTAAATCTTTTAACAGGATCAATGGTTGTGGAAAAGGTATTTGGTATTCCCGGTATCGGTATGTTGATGGTACAAGCAATTCAGAATAACGATTATAACGTTGTGATTGCATGTGCATTTATCTATTCAGCATTGTATATTTTTGTGATGTTAATTATTGATATTCTCTATGGTTTCATTGATCCACGTATTCGTGTGGCAAAGGAGGGTAATTAAATGGATATGATTAAAAATAAACCTTTTTTGACAGATGAAAAAGTTGATGATTTTACAGCGGAAGATTTTGTCTTTGTACATCGTAATGAAGAATTATTAGATGAAGCGTATACTGCAACTTCTTATGCAAAAGATGTTTGGATGCATTTTAAAAAGAATAAGGGTGCGGTTCTTGGAGCTGTCATTATCATTGTAATCATTCTACTTGCTATCATTGGGCCAATGATTTCTGGGTATAAGGCTGATGCGATTAATCTTGATGTACAAAGTTTACCACCACGTATTCAAGGGATTTATAAACTAGGAATCTTTAGTGGTTATGAAAAGGGCGTTGATCAATACGCGGCTCATGGTGTCTCACAAGCATTTTATTGGTTTGGTACGGATACCAATGGAAGAGACTTGTTTACGCGTGTATGGGAAGGCACAAGAGTATCGTTGATTATTGCACTAAGTGCAGTTGTAATCGACATTGTTATTGGTATGTCCTATGGATTAATCTCTGGTTACTTTGGTGGTAAGGTCGATATGGTCATGCAAAGATTCATGGAAATCTTAAATGGTATTCCAACCCTTGTGGTTGTAACACTGTTAGGACTTGTTCTTCCTCCGGGTATTACTTCCATCGTCTTTGCGTTAATGATTACGGGATGGATTGGTATGGCGCGTATTTCCAGAGCGGAAGTATTAAAGTTGAAAGAATCTGAATTCATTCTTGCAAGTAGAACGCTTGGTGCAAAAAACTTCTCTATCATCTTTAAAGAAGTTATGCCAAATATTTTTGGACAATTGATTGTAATGTCAATGTTCTCAATTCCAAATGCAATCTTTACAGAAGCTTTCCTATCCTTCGTTGGTTTAGGGATTCAAGCTCCTGATGCATCACTTGGATCATTAATATCCGATGGATATAAATCACTTACAGGTCATCCACATATTATCATG
>CALEMV010000029.1 GCA_937910655.1 uncultured Solobacterium sp. | reverse complement strand
ACACCATGCAGTAAACCACCTTCTGGTAGTTGTGCTAATTGATCCTTTGGATCAACAAATGTGATAACTGCATTTAGTTTATCTTGTAATTCCTGTGCTTTTGCGTAAGCTTCTTCACAGCGAGCAGTACTATCTGCTGGATGATTTACCATATCTTTAATCATTACTTCACCACCTTTGGTAGGACAAAATGTCCTTCCAATTTCTTCGTTACATTTCTCATCGCATCATCTTGAGAGATCACATGATCTGGCTCATCTTGACGGATGTATGTTGTTGGTTCTTCAAACGGATAAATCATTTCTTCTACACCGTCTGTATTAATTTCTTCCATAAGCGCAAACTGTTGTTCAAGTGTTCCAAACTCACCTACAAGTTCGTCTGCCTCTTCATCTGATAGATTAAACATCAGTTGGTTCGCTAACTTTTGGAAGTATTCTCTATCTTTGTTTTCTACCATGATTTATACCTCATTTCTCGCTGATATATTTTAGCGTTAAATAGCGATTTTATCAATGTTATCAATCCTTTACAAAGCGAGCAATAAACTCTTCTTCTGAAAGAATTGGAATGTTGAGTTGTTTTGCTTTTGTATTTTTGGATGATGACGAAGTCACATCGTTATTAATTAGATAATTGGTTGATTTGGATACAGAACCCGTTACCTTACCACCCTGTGATTCAATATAGTCCTTTAGCTCATTACGATTTGTATAATGATGTACATCCCCTGTCACAACAAAGGTTAGTCCTTCACAAAGATTACCACTTGCGACTGTATTGGAACGCTGCACTGTAATTTCATCTAACAGGTCTTCAAGTTGTGCAATATTTTCTGGATCTTTGCACCAACTCACAAAAGCATTGGATTTTTCTGGTCCGATTCCATCAATGGAACTAAATACCTCTGTTGTCTCTGTATTTCTTGCGATATCGACTAACTCTCTAAATGGATAGACAGAGAGTAATCGTTTTGCGACATCTTTACCAATTAAAGGAATATTCAGGGCATAAACAAGTTTTGTTTCGTCAATCTCTCTTGCTCGATCGATTGATTCCATGATATTCGCTGCCGACTTTTCACCAAACCCTTCTAAGTCTGTTATTTCTTCGTGATGTTTGGATAAGCGGAAGATGTCACCATTCTTTGTAATCCAGCCTTCGTTGATGAATCTTGCTAGTGTTTGTTCTGAGATACCATCGATATCCATACCTGCCTTTGACACAAAGCGATTGAATTTCTTCAGTTTTTTGGCAGGACAGCTTGGATTTGTACATTTGAGTGTTTCTGTGCCACGCTCACTCATATCCACAATTGTCTTACTATGACATACAGGACAGGTTTCTGGGATATGGAAACTTCCAACCGCATGTTTCACACTGATGACCTTAGGGATGATCTTATTTGCTTTGATGACTTCAAGCTCACTACCTGCATCACCAATCCCTAAACGTTTACACTCACTGATATTACAGAGGGAGGCACGTTTTACCGTCGTACCTTCAATTTCTACTGGTTCAAATACCGCTACTGGTGTAATCGTTGATGCCGCACAAGACCACTCGATATATTCGAGTTTGGAGAGTACAGATTCATCTTGCCACTTAAACGCAAAACCTGCTCTAGTCGCATGGTGTCCTGTTACAGAACCACCTGATGCATATTCTGTATCGTCATAGACAACAACCAAACCATCGACTGGATATGGATTGATTGCATTTGTAACTTTCTTTGTCCATTTCTCTATTTCTTTGTTGATATTTGCAAGTGTTGGATGTTCAATACACTCACGTTCTACAACTTTAAAGCCTAGCTTCTCCATGTAGTCCATACGCTTGCCCCAAGACTTGATTTCTTCTTCTGTATATACAAGCGTAAATGGAATCCAATGAATCTGACGTTTCTTAACCTCTTCAATATCTTTTAGGGTTAATGAACCGGACGCAAGGTTTCTTGGATTTGCGTAATCTTCGCCAGACTCCATCACAAACTGATTAAAGTCTTCGTATGAAATTACCGCTTCACCACGGATAACAAGATGTCCCTTTTCAGAGATTGTCTGTGGAATCCCTTGGATTGCGGAGGACAGATGGGTAATATTTGTACCAACATGGCCATCTCCACGGGTAACAACTTTGCTTAACTTGCCATTATCGTATGTCACAACAAGTGTTAAACCATCTAGTTTCCATGAAATCCAGATCGGCTTTCCTTCCGCCCACTTTTCAACTTCTTCTGGCTTTTTTGTTTTTGCAAGTGATAAAGCCAAGAATTCATGAGCCTCTTTTTGGCCTGCGGTATGGTCGCTAGAGACTTTCATTGTTGGAGAGTCTTCTAACACAACACCAGTTTCTTCTTCTAATTTTTTCAGACGATCAAATAAGGCATCCCATTCATAGTCTGTCATCTGTTCTGCCTTACCATCATAGTATGCATCAGCTGCTTGATTTAACTGTGCGACCATCTGTCGCATAAGTTCTAATTTATCTTCGCTCATGTTAACTCCTTAAATCTGTCTTCTTCTTGATACTTGGATGTCCTGCCGCAACCTTCTTAACTCCAAATGGATATGGGAATGCGATTTCTGCAATCTCATTTTTGATACTGATAACTAAGCCTTCACCAAACTTTGCGTGAATAACTTTATCACCCTTCTTTAATCCCGAAGGTTTTGCCTTTGACATCTGTTGTGTAAAGGATGAAGGACTATTATCAAACAATCTTTCTGATAAGCGTACTTCTCTTTGTGCATTACCTGCATGCATACTCGAGCCTAGATGTTCAATATATTCCGCATCGATTTCTTCGATAAAGCGTGAAGTTGTTCGTACACGCTGTAATATCATAGAGAATCCACCAGCTTCGGTTAGATAGAGTTTATTTCTAGCTCTTGTAAAGGCAACATACGCAAGCCGTCTTTCTTCTTCTACCCCACGATGACTTTCATTCACCGCACGTTCGTTTGGAAAGATTCCTTCGTTCATATCTGAGATAAAGACAGTATCGAATTCCAACCCCTTAGCTGCATGAACAGTCATTAACTGTACAAAGTCACTTGCCAGTGTCTCTTCACGGTCACCATAGAGAGATACCAACTGTAAGTATTCATCAAGACTACTTTCTGGATACGTCTCAGAGAATTCTTTGACGTCATCGATTAACTCTTTTAAGTTTTCAATGCGATCTTGTTCCTTGGCTTCCGTTAACATCGCACGATAACCACTTTCTTCGATGATTTGTTCAAATAGCTTGAAGATTTCTACCTCGCCATTATTTGCACGCTTACGCCATGATTCAACCATATTTACAAAGTTCTCCATTGTTGTTAACATCTTGCCACTAAATAGAGAACTGTCTTTTAATACTTCGTACATAGAAGTATTTCTTGCTCGTGCAGTTTCCACAATCAAATCCATCGTCTTATTTCCAATTCCACGCTTTGGACGATTGAGAATACGTTGTAGAGCAAGATCATCTGCTGTCGTTACCATACGTAAGTAACATAGGGCATCTTTAACTTCCTGACGTTCATAGAAGCGTGTACCACCATAGATGATATATGGAATTCTTTCATCAAGTAGTGCTTTTTCTAAGGAACGAGATAAGTAATTGGAACGATATAAAATCGCAATGTCATGATAACTCTTGCCTTCACGATGTAAACTAGAAATCTTGCCCGCAATCCAAGCTGCTTGATATTCATCGCTCGCTGCAGAATAATGGGTAATCTTTTCATCGCTATGACGATTGGTAAAGAGTTCTTTATCTACACGATATTTATTATTTTTAATGACAGAGTTTGCACCATTGAGGATTGCCTCAACAGAACGATAATTTTCATTTAGAATGATTGTCTTAGCTTGTGGATAATCCTTAGCAAAGTTCATGATGATATTTACATCCGCACCACGCCACGTATAGATTGTCTGGTCTGGATCACCTACTACAAGTAGGTTATTATTTGGACCTGTTAATTGGTT
>CALEMV010000028.1 GCA_937910655.1 uncultured Solobacterium sp. | reverse complement strand
GTTATAGTATGGTACGCAAGAGGGATTAAGTTATGACAAATATGAATGAGAAGAAGTTAAATCTGAAACAAAATATAGACTTTATACGTATTCTGATATATGCGGCAATCGTTGGACTTGTTGCAGGTACTATCGGCACCTTATTTACTGTGAGTGTAAACAGTGTTATTAATCTAAGAATACAATATCCATGGCTCATCTATTTACTACCACTCGGTGGTGTAATAATCGTGCTACTATATCAACTAGCAAAATATAAAGATGCAGGAACAGACTTAGTCATCAATTCGATTCACTCTGAACCCCATTTACCAGTACGTGTTGGGCCACTCATCTTTGTTTCTTCTGTTATTACACACTTATTTGGTGGTTCTGCCGGACGTGAGGGTGCAGCGCTACAGATTGGTGGTAGTGTTGGTAGCTTTGTATCAAAGGCACTTCGTTTAAAAGAAGATGATAAAAAAACATTAATCATGGCAGGTATGTCTGGTTGTTTCTCGGCTTTATTTGGAACACCACTAACAGCGGCTATTTTCCCACTCGAAGTTGTACATGTAGGATATATGCAATATGCGGCATTACTTCCATGTGCTATCGCATCACTGATTGGACATAGCGTCGCTATTGCATTGAATCTTGTAGAGCCTATGCATCATATAGGAACAGTTCCTAACTTAGATGCAATGACAGCGATTGCAGTCATTGTTCTATCACTATTAGCTGGTTTAGTTAGCCGCTTATTTGTATATAGTTTACATAAGACACACCATATATTTGCGATGATTGAAAATGCATATGTACGTGCAATTGTAGGTGCTGTAATTATTATCGTGTTAACACTGCTAGTAGGTAATCAAGATTATAATGGTGTTGGTGCACATATGATTGAACGTGCATTAGAAGGGAATGTTCCTCTCTATGCATTCTTACTCAAGATACTATTTACATCAGTCACGCTTTCATCTGGATACAAGGGTGGTGAAATCATTCCATCCTTAATTATTGGTGCTATGCTTGGTAGTACATTTGGTACAATCTTTGGACTACCTGCTGGTTTATGGGCTGAAGTAGGTATGGTTGCGGTATTCTGTGGAGTTACAAACTGTCCAATCACATCATTGCTGATTGGGTTTGAATTATTTAACTTCCAAGCTAGTTCATTCTTATTGATTGCGGTTGCAATCAGTTATATTGTTTCTGGCTATTCAGGACTATATAAAGCGCAGACAATTATCTTCTCTAAGATGAATAGTACGCGTATTGAACGAAATACAAACTAAAAGCATTTCACTATAAAATTAAACAAAAAATAGTAAAATAGGTACATAGAGGTAAAAAATATGAAGAAAATTACTTATTTCCATCTACCTTCATGCCCATACTGCAAGAATGCAAATAAGGCAATTGAAGAACTTAAAGCAGAGAATCCAGAATATAAGAATATCGAAATTGATATGATTGATGAAAATGAACATCCAGAAATCATTGCGAATTACGATTATCACGCAGTTCCATGTATGTGGATTGGTGATCAGAAAATCTATGAAGCACATTTATTCGAAAAGTATGCAGAATGCAAGGAACAAGTGCGTAAAGTATTTGAAGCTGCTAAATAGTTTTTGATAAGGAATCCAGTACAGATTCCTTTTTTAAGTAGGAGGTAGAATGTTATTACTCGATAAAACATTACTAAAGATGACAAAAGGTCTTTGGATATGGATAATTTCACTAGTAGTAATACGCGTATGCTCGCTTGTGATGATAACAAACTTTGCAAGTAATATTTCCTATTTCTTGGGAAATATGATGAATCCAACATTTACGCATGATGAAATACGAAATGTGGTGATTCAGATTCTTGTCGTATCTGTATTGATATTTGTATTTCAATTCATACAGGGAGAATTAGAGTATCGTGCTCAAGCAGCAGCGCGTTCATCAATACGTCAGAAGTTATTTACAAAAACAATGTCATTAGATGCAGGGTACATTGAAAAGATAGGCCCTAATTCCGCAATTACTTCGGCAGTTGATGGCGTAGAACAAATGCAGGTATATTACAGTGTTTATCTACCAAGTTTGTTATTCAGCGTGATTGCGCCAATTTACTTGTTTACTAAAATTTATCCTAGTTCTTTCTTGATTGCATGCATACTGTTAATAGTATCCTTTGTTTTACTACCATTACATAATGTATTTCGTTACCGCATTGAAAAGTTAAGAAAGACATATTGGGTTTCGCTAGAAGATATGACAGGCTATTACTTGGATAGTATTCGAGGTCTTTCCACATTGAAGTTGTTTGACCAATCTGATAAACATGCGGAAGTCTTAGGG
>CALEMV010000027.1 GCA_937910655.1 uncultured Solobacterium sp. | reverse complement strand
CATCTAACCAAGCAAATTCTTTTTTCATTTCATCTGTTAAACGAATATGTTGGTCAGGATTTTTTGTGCGTAAACGTAACGCTTCATCACGAATATAAAGTGGATGAATTGTACCTCCTACACCCTGTGACATGATATATACATCACGGAATACTTTTTGTTCAGGTGTACAATAATGCGCATCGCTAGTGGCACAGACCGGAATATTTAACTTCTGTGCCATACGAATAATTCGTTTTTGTACTTCTTTTAAACGGTCAACACTAGGAATGCTACCTAATACAATGGAAGTAGAATAGTTACCTAAAGGTTGTAACTCAATGTAATCATAAAGTTTCATCGCTTCTTCTAAGCGGGCATCATCACCATTGCATGCAAGTTCAAATACCTCACCATTCAGGCATGCTGATCCAAGTAATAAATTTTCCCTATACTTTTCAAGCGTAGAGCGCACAACGCGTGGTTCAGCAGCCACATCAGTACCCTCTTTTCCAGTTGCCTTCCCATTAACAGCTAATGTGTTTGTATTAGACTCTGTAACAAGTTTATATAGCGCAACTAAACCATCATGATTTTTTGCGATAGCACAAACATGACTACGTCTTACCTTCATAAATGATTTAGGAGACTGTAATTTTGTTTGTAAGTCAGAGATTGATTTTGCAGCAAACTTATCTTTCGCATCCTTTAGTAAGCACAAGAATACATCTGCTAATGCACCAGCATCAAAGTCAGCACGGTGTGCTTCTTCTTCGTTGTAATTTACGTGATAATAACGTGATAAGTTACCTAAACGATATGCTCTACGGTCTGGTAATACAGCACGAGACATATCCAAGGTATCAATTACAACGTTGGTTAATGGCTTTCTGCCAATGCGACGTAACTCTTCATTCAAGAAAAAATAGTCGAACGTCGCATTATGTGCTACCAATACATCGTCTTTGATATAGTCTAAGATTTCATCAATCGCTTCCGCAAATGGTTTAGCATTTTTCACCATATCATTTGTAATATTTGTTTTTGATGTAATAAATCCAGGAATTGATACTG
>CALEMV010000026.1 GCA_937910655.1 uncultured Solobacterium sp. | reverse complement strand
CAGGGATTATAGATCAAATGGAAATCATACAGCTAAAAAACATTACTAAAAAATATAAAGATAAGGTTATTTTTAGTGATGTCAATCTCACTATCCCAAGCAGTTCATTTACGGTATTGATGGGTGAAAGTGGTTCTGGTAAATCTACAATTTTGAGATTGTTGTTAAGATACTATCCAATACAAACGGGGAAGATACAGATCAACGGAATTTCCCTAGATCAATTTTCATTTGAGGAACTTCATCGTCATATTGCAGTGCTAGAACAAGATACATATCTTTTCAATGATACAATTGCACAGAATATCGCAATTGCTAAGCCTGAAGCTACGATGGATGAGATTCGTCTAGCCGCAAAAAGAGCAGGTATTGATGATTTTATTATGAGTTTAGCAGACGGATATGATACGCATATGGGACAGATGAGTTCACGTGTATCAGGTGGTGAGCGGCAAAGAATTGGTTTAGCACGTATTATGTTAAAACAACCAGATGTGATTATCTTGGATGAACCTACAAGTGCACTAGATGTATTGCATGAAAAAGAACTTCTCCACACGTTAGAGAAGGAATTTAAAGATAAGATGATTCTGACGATTTCACATCGGTTATCAACATTGACATATTGCGATCGTATCATTCAAGTAAAAGATGGAAGTGGTAATGTAAAAGGTTGATTGTGCACAATCAACCTTTTATAAAGTTCTGTAGATGTAGAATGATTCTACCGAATATATTCTTTTCTTGTGGGAGTGTAATACTAATTGTTTTTGTATAGATGGTTTTATTATCAGCAGTGAATGTAATTGTTGCTTGAATATTTTGGTCATAAAGTTCTGCTGAGAACTTTTTTGGAAGATCAACTTCATATGTACATTCTACATCTGCTGGTAAATCAAGCGTAATATCTTTATCCATCTTCACGTCGATATTCGCTGTATGCATGAATGATTTATATTCAATCGTACTAACAACATCATTCTTTTTCAGAATTGTTTTCTTATGCCAAGAAGCTAAGCTAGTTAAGGCAGTCTGTGCATCGCTAAGGTTGGAGTATTGTTCAACGTTAGTGCTTGCTCCAGCTGTTACCGCAATGATATTCATATCATTAACAGTTGCCCAATACGCGATACATCTGCCAGCCTGCAGTGTATATCCGGTTTTACCACCGGAGAGATTTGCTAGGTTATAGCCGTATGTATCTGCGTATGCCCAAATTGTGCTAGCAAGTGGAATGCCAAATGGATAATAGGTTGTGGCTTGGGTTGTGTATTCCTTTGTAGAGAAGATTTCTTTAAATGTTGGATTTTGTAATGCATAACGCAATAACTTTGAAACATCCTCAACTGTTGAATATTGTCCCTCACGGTCAAGACCATGGGCACTCTTGAAAACGGTATGATCCATCCCTAGTTGAGTAGCTTTGTCATTCATCATTTGATAGAAGTTTTCAAAGCTACCACCAATCTGTATTGCAAGTGCATTTGCGGCATCTGCAGCGGATGGTATCGCTGCAGCGTAACATAGATCTAGTACTGTTGCCGTATCACCATTTACATATCCTGCAACACTTGCTTGTTCCTCATACAGTCCATCAATCATCTCATTAGTAATCGTTACTGTTTGATTCAGTGAAGAACTATTTTCGATTGCTAGAAGTACCGTCATCATCTTTGTGAGTGATGCGATACTGATTTGTTCATCCTGTTTCTTTGCAGATAATACTTGACCTGTATCTGCATCTAGAAAGATGTAGTTTGTACTATATAGATTTTTGCCTAAATCAAAAGCGTCATCTGTTGCGGTAACTGGTAATAGTGTTGTTAGCGCAATCACGAGTGTACATGTGATTGCAAATAAGATTGTTCGTAATTTCTTCATGAGTCTATTATATATTAGAGTATGGAAAGTTTCCCATTAAGTTTTTAAGTATGATATAACCTATATAGAAAAGAAGAGGTTTATTATGGAGAAAATCGCTAGTTTTACAGTGAATCACCTGGTTTTAGAACCGGGAATATATGTATCTCGTCAAGATCATTTCAATGATGTGACAATTACGACGTTTGATTTAAGAATGACAACACCAAATAAAGAACCAGTGATGAATACCGCAGAAATGCATACAATTGAACATCTAGGTGCTACATATTTACGCAATCATTTGATGTGGAAAGATCGCATTGTTTATTTTGGCCCGATGGGTTGTCGTACAGGATTCTATTTACTTTGCGAAGGAGATTTGACTTCTCGGGATATTGTTCCGTTAGTGAAAGGACTCTTTGAATTTATACGTGACTTTGAGGGAACTATCCCTGGTGCAGAAGCACGAGATTGTGGTAATTATTTAGATCAAAATCTACCGATGGCAAAATATCTTGCAAGTCGTTACTTAGAAAATACAGTAAAGGAGATTGACGAGGTACACCTCGTGTACGCAGAATGATGAGAGTAGGAATTATTGGTGCGATGGATGTTGAAGTAACATCGATCAAAGAGCGCATGACAATCGAAAAGATTGAACAGGTTGGAGACAATACATATTGTTTGGGAAAAATCGGTGAGACGGAAGTTGTTGTCGCAAGATGTGGGATTGGTAAAGTAAATGCCGCAATCTGTGCTACAACCATGTGTGTAAAATATGAAGTAACACATATTTTGAATACAGGTATTGCAGGTTCTTTAGATAATCAAATTAATATCGGTGATATCGTTGTATCTACAGATGCAGTATATCATGACTTTAGAATTGAACCATTTGGCTATCCTGCTGGAATGGTACCGGGTAGAAAGAGTATATCCTTTCAGGCAGATGAAAGTCTACGTAAATTGGTTGTGGATAGTATTCAAAAGGTCGCACCTGAAATTCAGGTCTTTGAAGGACGGGTTGCGAGTGGGGATATCTTTGTAGGACAAAAAGAAAAGAAAGATTGGATTATTCAAAACTTTGGTGCGAAATGTTGTGAGATGGAAGGCTGTGCAATTGCACATGTTGCGACAGACTTTGCGGTTCCATTTGTGATTGTACGTGCAATCTCTGATAAAGCAGATGAAGAAAGTACTGTATCTTACGAAGACTTTGAAGCACAGGCAGCAGAACATTGTGCAAATTTAGTCTTCCAAGTATTACAGAGTTTATAAGCGGACACTCCCGCTTTTTTAAAGTGTGATTGATAGATGCGTGTATAATACAAGTATGTATAACCAACAGTCATTTTTAAAATATATACCAGTGGGATTATTTCTTTTTGTGTTTGCATATCTTGTGATATGCATGACAAAAATGATATACCATAAGTCTTTTCGTCGGTATCGTAAGCGTGTTTTTTCATCACTACTTTTATTAGTGCTATCGGCAGTGATGATATGGGAAGCATTCTTTTCTACGATTCCGGTGAATCGGGATGTGTTTTTTTCATTGTCGGATATTCCTGCATATACATCATCGCCATACGTTGAAGTTAATCATAATATTCCCTTCTTTACAGAAGAAGAATTAAAGAGTGATGAATATGAGTCGTACAGTGAATTAGATTATCTTGGACGTTGTGGACCAGCGATGGCGATGATAGGCATTGATATGATGCCGACACAGAAGCGTGGCTCTATCTCAATGGTGAAGCCGACTGGTTGGCATTTAGCTAAGTATGATTTTATTGATGGAAAATATTTATACAATCGTTGTCACTTGATTGCGTACGAATTAAGTGGAGAAAATGCAAATGTGCAGAATCTAATTACGGGGACACGTTATATGAACGTGGTGGGAATGCAGCCGTTTGAGGATAAAACTGCGTGGTATATATTACGAACAGGAAATCATGTACTATATCGATGTACACCAATCTTTGAAGGAGATAATCTTTTGGCAACAGGGGTACTGTTGGAAGCACGTTCAATCGAAGAT
>CALEMV010000025.1 GCA_937910655.1 uncultured Solobacterium sp. | reverse complement strand
TAGACGCTTTCGAGCTACGCTGGAGCGATTTGGCATGGAAACAGAATGGTATAACTATCTAGAAACAAGCCATCGAGAACTTGCAATCGAGTGGTGTGAACAACATGGAATTGTCTATGATACATCAATACAAAGTGAAGAAGTAGATGATGATTGGGGTGAAGAAGATGTTGTTAAAGAGAAAGAACCAATCAAACAATTACAGATACCACTACGGTTTGTACGCATTGATGACGATAACTATATGAGTGCACTTTCACTCTGTGATACATATTTACAAGAATTGGATCAGTATGCAGGTATTTCTTCTTCAAGTGATTATGATCGTGCAAAGGATTATCTAGAAGAGGCACTTGAAGAAAAAGATATGTATGTACTCAGTGACCATGGTCGATTTATTGCAATGGCAATCTTTAGAATGGATGGTTGTGTAACGACGATTACAGACTTATGCGTTGTCAAAGATAAACGTAGAAGTGGTGTGGCTCGTAAACTCATTAGCGAGATTCAAAAAGAAGAAGTACAACCACTTCAATTTGAAGTGCCAACAAATAATCCAATCATGCATGCATTCTTACAGGCAATTGGTTATGCAAAAATCCTTCATACAACTTATACAAAGTAAAAGGAAATCGCAAGATTTCCTTTAATATAGGTCGTTTAAATATTTTACAAGTCGTTGTGCAATACCATATAATTCAGCGCTGCCATCATTGTTGTTTGCGCTGATACAGAAAGAATAACGATCTGTAAATCCCATCATGTAGCTATGGATACGATTATTTGCACATTCAGCAGTACCAGTTTTGGCATATACCATACCATAACCACTTTCTGATAAACCATACTCTAAGGCTGCACTATGCATATATTCCTTAAGCTTTTCATTTACACTATGTGTTGTGGTTGTGCTTAAGGATTTTTTTGAAGAACGATAAAGTGTTCTTCCATCGGATTGAATAGATTTCACAATTTGTGGTTGTAACATCACACCATCATTTGCGATTGCCTGTGCCATCATCGCAATATGAAGGGGAGTAATGGTTGTATTGCCTTGTCCAAATGCAGTTTGCGCTAGTTCGGCGTTATCGTTGTTGCCGATATTGTAGCTGGAATGAATGGTATCTAGATATGGAATGGTAATATCTTTTCCTACCATGAAGGCATTCATCATCTTAGTGAGTTTATCTGCGCCAACGCGGATTCCCAAATCGGCAAAGTAACAGTTACAGGATTTTGCTAGTGCAGTATTCATATCGATTGTACCGAACACTTGATTTTGGAAATTGGTAATGACAAAGTCACTGCCTGCAGGGATGTAACTGCCAGTATCGTTAAACTGGAAGAAACTATCATCAAGATTTTCATCTTCTTGCATGGTTAAAGCTGCAGCTGCAGTTACGACTTTAAAGGTACTGCCTGGAGGATCTTTCTCAAAGGTACCACGACGATATTGTGACTCCGCAACATTACTTGCAAGCATACTATCTGGATCATTCACATTGAAGTCGACTGTACTTTGTGAACTTAGGCAAAGAATTTCTCCTGTCTGGTTATCCAGTACGGTGATACTTCCTTCCATACCATCTAATAGTTGGTATGCATAGTTTTGTAAGTCTGTATTTGTAGTTAGTTTTACAAGTGCCCCTTGATTGTTTTTATCAAGTTGAAATAGGAGATAGTCTTTTAAATTTCCTCTTAGACCATAACTATTTTGTTGATGTTCGTTTATAGAGTAGTAACCAAGCAACCATGCATAACTTAGATTTTGTGGATAGTCTGCAGTCGCTCTTGAATCAACTGCGGCATTTCCAAGGATGGTGTTTCCATCCCGATCAACAATTGTTCCTTCAATCGCATAGGATTTGATCGCATCATAAATAATCTGATATTTTATTCTATTTGCGTCTGTGTTGATACGTGGATTAATTAAATATTTATAGGCAAAAAATGAGGTAAACACTAAACTGACGATGATACCTACGACTTCTACAAGTCGTATCCTACTCATCGATATCGATTCTGGTGAACGCTTGTTCGTCATTGTTTTCGTCACCTCCTTGTTCTAAATCTTCATCATCAAATTCATCATTACGCTCTGACATTTGTAGTAATATACCCGCAAAGAAGAAGACGATTGCTTGATAGGTTCCACCACGTGATAAAAATGGGATCGGTAAACCTGCTAACGGAATGATATTACATGAGCCTAAGATGACAAGCATTGCTTGCATAAATAGCAGTACTGTAGCACCATAGGCTACAACCGCATCCTGCTTATCTGTTAGAATCAAACGTCTACTCAATTCACTACCACGTATTCCTATCTGTAATAATAGGAATACAACAATAAAGCCTAAAGGCATGCCAAATGAGTTCACTAATGTCACAAATGCCATATCACTTTCAGGGACTGGAATAGCAGTAAAATTAACAGTATTTCCAAATAATCCTGACATCCACAAAGCTCGTTTTCCTTGGAATAATTGGAAACCTGCACCATAAGGGTCAGAGTTAATATTTGCAGTTATAGAGAAGCGTAAATATACTTTACGGACAATTGGCCAAAGGATTCTCGTTAAGCCATTTAATGTACCGGCAGCAGCGCTAGGCGCAAGTATCTTATACAGTAAGAATAGAATTACAATCGCAGAAATTGTCGCAATCGCAATTGTTAAAAGATAGATTCTCTTCTTTTTGCCTTTTTCCATAAAGATATACAACATGGAAAGG
>CALEMV010000024.1 GCA_937910655.1 uncultured Solobacterium sp. | reverse complement strand
CTATAAACCATATCTAGCTGAAGATGAATCTGTAGAAATTGACTCTAATTGGGTCAGTGATTTCCTAAGAAAAGTAAAAGATAAGCAGAGCCAGTCAAACTAATGACTGGCTCTTATTGTTAATTCAATCATGTGTAGTGCAGTAGCACGTAGTTCATATTGAATCTGTTCTTGGTTTTGGTTTAATTTTGTTTGTATCGATGCTAGTTGACTTGTTTGTGTGCGATTTGTTTGTAAGGTGATGATAAGATCGTTATCTTTTACCTTCGTATCAATTACCTTCACATTACAGTTAAATTCATTCGCAAGGAAGACAGCCATATTTTGTGCAATCGTATAACGTGTTTCTTGTATATCTTGCCGTAATTGATTTCGTTTATTTGCTTGACGACGAATCGAGTACTTCTTGATATAGTAAACAAATCGTATAAATGTAACAATAATAAAGAAGAATAACGCAAGCTGGTAATAATCTAGAGTGAAGATTGAGAATACCTTCTGTATCGAATACATGTATGCATGTATTGAAGAGAGTATCACAGCAATGCCTGTTGCGATCCGTGCATGATGTGGAATTGCTTGTAAGAAGGATGCGATAAATAATAGACTATAGGAAATAAACTGGTAGTCTTTGGTTGGCTCTGCACTATAGAAAATTTGATAGAGTTGAATGATTGACCAACCGAAGAAGAGAATTGCCATTGCCTGATACAGTGTATAACGATTATCTTCTTCTATCGGTTCTACATGATCCCATAATAGGACATCTGCCTCTTCAGCAAGCTTACGTGCACCCGAGGAAAAATCGCTGTTGGTGATCACAACTGCTTTATCTAGCTTGTAATAAGCGATACCGGAGAAGGCTTGCTGTACAGCATCGTTTCCTACAGTTCCACTGTAATACTTACACTGAAAACCGAATTTTAAATTCCCTTTGGTAGCAATAATATCAATACCTTGGTCACCACTTGCCTTGGTGAGAGTAATATTCTTATATCCAAGCTTGGATAAATATTTTGCACAGCTGCGTTCGTATTGAATTCCGTTCATAAAATCATTATACAGTACTTATTTTGAATTTGCAGGAAGAAGGGTAAATAATTCATTTTTACGCTTTTCTTCTTCGATAAGGTTATTATAAGCGAGCTGTGCATACGTCTCTAATTTTGATGAATACGCATTCTGTTCACCATAAACAAAGTAGTTACCATCTTTATCAATACAACCTAAAGCTGATACGACAGGCACATCTTGATATACATTTTGAAGGAAGTTTTGATATGGTGTTAACTTTGCGTTTGCGTTTTCCGCAAGTAAGGTACTGAGATAGTTTGCACTGATATGAGAAATCGTACCGCTTGGAATATCATAGTTGGCCCACATGAAGAAGTGTGTGATATATCTCTGCTGATTTTCCGCGTCACTAAGTTCGTGTAGGCTCTTGCCATAGAGTTCTTCGTAGAATTCATCTTCAATAAATGGTTGATGGTCACCATACATTAGAATGATTGTTGGCTCGGATACATTCTTAAAGTAATTGACAAGCTGTTCCAAGGCCATATCACTTCTACGGATGATACTGAGATACTCTTCTGTCTGTGGGTAATTTCCCTTCATGGAAGTGATATGTACATCATGAATCAATCCGGTATCGTATGGGGAATGATTCTGCATCGTCACATTAAACATGAAGAATGGTTTTGATGGATCACGTTGTCTATATAAATCAATGACATGTTGGAAATCCCATTCATCAGAGATATAGTTTCTTAACTTCTGATAGTTTGTGATATCTTCCATACCAATAAATCGTTCAAAGTTCATGTATTGATAGGTATTGATACGATTCCAATTCTCTTTGTGGTAAGGATGGAAGGCAGTCGTACTATAGTTTTGATCGGATAAAGTCATCGCAAGACCGGGCTGTGTATGTTTTTCATATAGCGTATAGGCATTGGAGCCAATCGGTAAAAATGCCATAGAGTTACCGGTCAAAAATTCATATTCCGTATTGCTGGTACCAGTTCCTATCGTGGAAACATATACATTTCCTTGAATGGTATTTTTAGTATTTTTCATACTGTTTTCAAACGGAAGATAGTCTTTATCGGTCTCGAATTTTCCGACTACTTGTAAGTCGGAGAAGGCTTCATTCATGATGGTGATGATATTTGGGTGTTCTACCGTCGCGTTTGGAAGCTGTCTGAGTGCCGTTTCTGTGATGGTTTGTTTAGAACTGGTATTTTCCTTTAACTTTGTTGAAAGTGTTTCTATATCATAGCCATGTGGCTTTTGGAGAGATAGATAGCGTGTATTGACGAAGAATTCCGCAATTGCACCGTAGTTTTCATATCCTCTTGCTTGATTGAAGAAGTCGGGTGTTGCGCCAAGCGTAAGTTGAAAAAAATCTGTACCATAGAAAGTAATTAGTACTGCAGCAGATAGGAAGAGGCAAGTTGTACGATAGAGTATCCGTTGTTTTGTCTTCTTTGTTTTTGGTAACCAGAATAATAGCGCAAAGATAATATTGACTATAGTTAGCGTAAATAGCACCTGTACATTAAATGTCAGTTGATAATTGTTGGCGACGCCAGCTGCAGTTTTGATGACACTTAAGTCCCATGGTAAAAGAGGGATACCTTTAAACTGCTTTACATACATGTTTGCGATTCCAAAAATACTTAGGATGATAGTGGTAATCGCAAAAGAGAATTTCATGTTTGCAAGTACTACGTAGAAAATCATCGCAAGCAGAAGAATAATGCTGTAGTTCACAAATACATTACCGATACCTTCGATATCGGAGAGTAAGTTATTATTACAGAGTTCGACTGCCATTTCTATCAGTAGCGGTACAAGCATGATTGTAATCACTTTGATTATCGTATCGATTTTTGGTTTATGGGGTATCCATTTAAGAAGGATTGGTAGGGACGATACAATAATTGTGATGAAAAACATGGTATTTGTTGGATCGAGTTTGTGATAATCCTGATAAAAATAGATATTTGTGACCAACAAAATGGTCGTGATTAGGAGTGAAATGATGCGTCTTAATTTATTCATAAGAATATTATAGTTGGATTGTAACGAAATTGTCACTTTTGTTATATATACTATGCTTGCAAGATGGTAGAATAGTATTAAAGAGTTAGTTTATTCTACTTATATCAAAAGAAATACATCATTTTGCAAGATATAGTCTGTTAGAAAAGATACAGGAGAATTTGTATGTTAAAAAGTAAGAAGATTTTGATTGCGGTACTTGTTGTGGTTGTTGCGATTGTTGCTACAATATTTACCTTTTTCCAAAGAAATCTAGGTGGTACTAGTGGAGGAGCAGTTGCCTACGTAGATACCATTAGTAATATCATGGGTTCCACAGGTGGTGGAAATGATCGTTATTCTGGTGTGGTGGAAGCCCAACAGAGTGTAAAGGTCAATAAAAATCAAGAGAAGAAGATTGAACAGGTGTTCGTGTCTGTGGGTGATCAGGTAATTCCTACCAC
>CALEMV010000023.1 GCA_937910655.1 uncultured Solobacterium sp. | reverse complement strand
AAAAAAATCACTTAGTTTCATAAAATATATATTAAAGCAATACGCTTCTCCAACATTTTCATTTTAAGAGCGAGCAACGGGAATCGAACCCGCACATCAACCTTGGGAAGGTTGCATTCTACCATTAAATTATGCTCGCATATGTCAATTATATTGTATCTAAAATGACTAACCCATACAATATCTGCTAAAATAAATCAGATGAAAAATACAGATATTAAAAAGTTAATACAATGGTATGACGAAAATAAACGTAGTTTGCCTTGGCGTGATACGGGAAATCCTTATGATGTTTGGCTAAGTGAGATTATGTTACAACAAACACGAATTGAAGCTGTCAAACCAAAGTATCTTGCATTTAAAAAGGAGTTACCTGATATAGCTAGCTTAGCAAACTGCGATGATGATCGTTTAATGAGACTTTGGGAAGGTCTTGGATATTATAGTCGTGCTAGAAATTTAAAAAAATGTGCTATATATTTGATGGAACATTATGATGGTAAGTTACCAGAAAATTTTGAACTACTGAAGAAACTTCCAGGAATCGGTCCCTATACAGCGGGTGCTATTGCTTCGATTGCATATAATCTTCCAACACCTGCAATTGATGGAAATGTACTACGTGTACTCACAAGATATTATGGAATAACTGAAGATATTCGTTTGCCAAAGGTAAAAGAAATCATTGAAGATAAACTCAATGATTTCTACCGTTCTAAAAATTCTGACTCTAGTTACTCCTCATTTAATCAAGGTATCATGGAACTGGGTGAAACAGTTTGTGTACCAAATGGTGCTCCCCAGTGCAAGAAATGTCCACTCAATAAAAACTGCTTTGCCTATCAAAATAAAATGACAGAAAGCATTCCATATCGTTCCTCTCTAAAAGAGAGAAAAATACTAGAACGTACACTTTTTGTAATTCGCGACAATCAATCATTCTTGATTCATAAGCGGCCTCACAAAGGACTACTAGCAGGATTGTACGAATTCCCAGGGGTTGATGCACATCTAACAAAATCCGAGATGATTCGTCATGTTGAATTGTTAGGTTTTACTCCGATCAAGATTACTACACTACCTGATGCAAAACATATTTTTACACATCTAGAGTGGAACATGCGTGCATATGAAATCAAGGTAGCTGAAATCCAACATCCATTAGATGAACATTACTATCTCGTAAATAAAAAGGAATTGCAATCACTTGCAATCCCTTCTGCATTTAGAAAATATACTGATTGGTATTCTCTTAGAGACTAACTCATTTCTTGCAAATGAGTTTTTTAGTCTGCACTACCATCTTGTTCAATCAAATACTTCACCGCCTCAACGGCAGCTTTGATTGCTAGGTCTGTATCGTGGACTTGTGGGTTTGGTAAACCTGCTCTTTGACGTTCTTGGTTTGCGACTGTAAGTAGTACAGTTCCACAACGAACGTGCAAGTAACTAGCTACGATAAACAGAGCAGCAGATTCCATTTCAGAAGCCTTTGCACCCATCTTGAGCCAAGCATCCCACTTGCGAATCAAATCAGGTCCATTTGGCAGTGTTTCTGGACGATGTTGTCCATAAAAAGCATCTTTACACTCTACTACACCTGTATGATATGGATGCTCAACACGTCGAGCACCTTCTACTAGTGCATTTACAATATCTAAATCTGGAACAGCTGGATATTCAATTGGGGAGTATTCCTTGGAAGTTCCTTCCATACGGATAGCACCAGTTGCGATTACCAAGTCACCACTCTTTACACTCAAATCCATACCACCACATGTACCTATTCGGATAAATGTATCTGCACCAACTGCAGTTAGCTCTTCCATCGCAATGGAAGCACTCGGTCCACCAATACCTGTTGAAGTAACAGATACCTTTACACCATTTAACCATCCCGTATACGTTACATATTCACGTATGTCCGCTACGAGTTCGGCATCTTCGAAATATTTTGCAATTTTAGCACAGCGCTTTGGGTCACCTGGCAAGAAGACATATCTACCTACATCACCCTTACCAACACCAGTATGATACTGTTTTCCGCTTCCTTCACTATAATCAATCATAAAAATATCTCCTTCTACACATTATAACGATAATAATCAATCTTTCTATTGATGTAATTATAACAGACCACTATATGAAATAAATAAAATTACGCTAGATATGCGCTAAAATAAGCACTCATTTTAACTTGAGTAAAAATTTTTGATTTTTTTGAATAAAATGATTGCAAAGAAATTCTAGACATGCTATATTATACAAGCACTTGGCGCGTTGGTGAAGTGGCTTAACACACCGCCCTTTCACGGCGGCATTCACGGGTTCGAATCCCGTACGCGTCACTTTTTATTTTAGGGGCATCGTACAATGGTAGTACATCGGTCTCCAAAACCGCTGATGGGAGTTCGATTCTCTCTGCCCCTGCTGCTTACAGTCGATATAGGTCATGCATACACGCATGATTTTTTCTTTTCTATAATAAAAAGCAAGAACTTAATCTTGCTTACGTAATGGTTTTACACGCTGGATTGCAATCGTTGCTACAAATCCAGTTAATAAACCTGTTGGAATAGATAATAGTAAGAAATATGGTAACACAACAATAAATGCTGGCTGCATATAGAAGAATGTAACAACCAATACCTGTCCTAAAGAGTGACCAATCGAACTCATCACTGAAGTAAACATTAAGGATGACTTTAATAAATCCATGAGAATCAAAATCAAACTGGATAATACTACACCAGCTAAACTAATCCAGAATACACTTCCGAAGATTGTTCCAGTTAAAAGATTACCAATCAATACACGCATCGCATTGACAATCAACATCTCCTTCACCCCTAGCATACGTAAGGCAACTAATGCCATGATATTTGCTAGACCAATACGGAAGACACCCATAAGAGGTGGTATCATTGTAGTCTCCAAAATGTTTAACGTGATAGCGATTGCAGCTAAGAGTGCTAATACCGTAAAACGCTTTGTGTTAGATAAACTCATTTCACACCTAGATATTCAGATAATAGATTTGCAGAACCAATAAAGACATCATTTGGAAGACAAGTGATTGGGATAATGCTATTTTCGTCTGCCCAACCCATTTTTACGCATAGTTGATTTGGACAATCGACCTCACGTACATGCCATTTCTTATCTTTTACTTCAACGTGTACTTCACCCACATTACCTGTAACAACATACTCTCCATCAACACCTGAATCGAACCATTTTACAACTTTTCCACGATGTACAATACCCACCCAGATTCCAACTGGCTTTTCTGTTGGAACACCAAGAGAATCTGCATTAGTACTAGGTTCTGTACTAGGTGTTGGAGTTGTTTCTGCAGTTGGCTCATCCTTCTTTGTAGGTTGTTTTTTGTTTTTAGCGATATTTAGACCAACAATACCTAATACTGCAATTAGGATAATACTGATCAAGATATATATTTCTTTCTTCTTCATAATGACAAAATTATAACATGATTAGACAAGTTTATCTCACCTAAGTTTGTTATAATAACAACATGAATATGAGTAACAAGTATTTTCAATGTCTAATATTTCCAATTATTCCAATCGTATTTACTCTACTTTGGCTAATTTTTGCGGGCTATGAAACAAATATTAGTGTCTTACTATCTAAACCTAATATTCGTATATTCCCCCTATTACTAGCCGGGATTTCTCTGTTTTATCTTTTTTTGAAATGCAAAGAATACACTAACAAATATATACGAATCCTATTCTTTCTCATTGCGATTCTTGCGTTACTATTCCCCTACATTGAATCTACTATTATCAAAAACATGCATCTAATCTTTGCATACGCTACGTTAGTTCTCTATGTATACCTGATAAAAGATATGCCTCAGTTTTTCCAGTATCGAATGTTATTTTTTGTGGCATGTATCTTCTGTTTCTTTGATTGTATCTTACAGATGAAGATTACTGGTTTATCTGAGATTGTATTCCTTTGGGTGAATGCATACATACTTACAAAATAAAAGTCGAATCTTACGATTCGGCTTTATATACTATTGATTTACTTCAGAAACTTTTTTACGTTCTGGACTTAAGTTATCGCAATAGAAACGTACAGCAACTGTACCTAATACACAGTTATCTTCTGTAGGTTCAACGATATAATAGTCACCTTCAAGCATGCAGTTATATAAAGCTTGGCAAACTGTCTTAAGGTTATCCTTACCAGCTTCAAATTGAGTTAATAATGCGTCTGCACTTAATTCAATATAGAGCCAATCCAATGCCTTAGCTTCACCCTTCTTCCAGTTGATTGCGTCTTCGTAATCTTTCACTGTCTTTAAATCTAAATCTTCAACCGTAGCCTTAGCTGTCTTCTTAACTGCCTTCTTTGCAGTTTCCTTCTTAACAGTCTTAGCCGCTGGTACTTCCTTCTTTACTTTCTTTGCAGTTGTAGCTTTCTTTTCAGTAGCTTCCTTCTTTTCAGCCTTCTTTGCTGGTGCAGCCTTCTTCTTGGTAGCCTTCTTTTCAACTACTTCTTCTGCTACTTCTTTAACAGTTTTCTTTGTTGGCATGTTAGCAAATCCTCCTTTTTTCTACTGCTTACGCGAATTATATCACAATTTTATTATAATTTTTCACAATAGATTTCTGTAAGTGTTAATATATGATTGTAAAGGATACAAAACATGATCGTAAGTCGTAAAGAAATGCTTGAGATTGAAGAAAAATCTGGGCTTTCATCATTTGATTTAATCAATCTTGTCGGCAAAAAATTAGCTACCCATCTGCTACCTTATTTAGATATTAAATCTAATATTTTGGTATTGGCTGGAAATGGTAATAATGGTGCCGATTGTTTTGCACTTATCAACAATTTAAAACAATTTCATATCAAGTTGATTTTGGTGAATGGTCTTCCAAACAATCCTGATGCAATGAAGATATATCAACAAGTTTCACCTTCAATCATTCAACCTCTGACGGCTTTAGATACATGCTTGAAGGAATGTGATGTTATCATTGATGGTATTTTTGGTTTTGGATATCATGGCAAATTGTCAGAAGATAAACGTGTAGTATTCAAGCAAATACAGAATGCAAATAAACCGATTTATAGTATCGATATTAATTCTGGTGCTGAATGTGATTCTGCCATGCATGATTCATTCGCATTACATTCTACAGTAACGTTTGCGATAGACTGTTATAAGCCTTTCCATATACTGCAGAAGTATCATCATCTTTTTGACAAGTTAGAACTTATTTCACTGGATATACCGCATCCAAAACAAAGTAGTTTTTTGGAAATGAATCAGACTCTCTTCTTCCAAAATCTTGCAAAACGAAAAGAAACTGCACATAAAGGCAGTAACGGAAAGATATTACTTGTTGGAGGTTCCTATGGAATGGCTGGGGCAATCAGCCTAAATATCACCGGTGCAAAAGCCCTGGGTTTTCCATATATTGAGGTAGGATGTATTGATGGTATCTACCCTATTGTTGCCACAAAGCACACAACACCAGTATTCCATCCATTC
>CALEMV010000022.1 GCA_937910655.1 uncultured Solobacterium sp. | reverse complement strand
ATCTTGATTATGCAAGAGAAGATGAAGGGGCTAACATTTTAGACGATGGGGCAGAAGGAACGACATTGCTTTCAAGTTCTCCATTAACAAAGAGTGTATACATGATCAGACAAGACACTGGCGAACAGGTAAACATTACTAAGGATGGTTTCATTATTGGTAAAGAACGTGCAAAGGTAGATTATTGTATTTCTGGAAATACAACGATCAGTAGAACACACGCAACGTTCCATATCGTAGATGGAGAAATCTGCATTGAAGATCTTGGTTCGAAGAATTTTACATATATCAATGGAAGACCAATTCCAGAATACACACCAGTAAAATTAGTAAATGGAATGCTGATCCAATTCTCCAACGTTCGCTTCCAGTTATTTATTGAGGACTGATTTTATGATTAAAGCATATTGTACAGATAAGGGCATCAAGAAAAGCACAAATCAAGATGCCCTCTTATTAAAAACAGCTCGATTAGATGGAGAACTCATTGTATTTGCAATGGTCGCAGATGGCATGGGCGGTATGTCCCGTGGCGAGGCTGCTTCCCGTTTAGCAGTTGAAAAATTTAGAAATTGGTTTGTAAATGATCTAAATGTATTATTTGAACAAGGATTGAGTGTTGATGGTTTCAAGGATTCCATAACAAAAGCAACTGAAGAACTTCATACGGAAATTAAAAAAGAACTTGGGCAACAACAGGGTGGAACAACCGTCGTTGGCATGTTTGTAATGCAGAATATGTATATCGCATTCAATGTTGGTGATTCTCGTGGTTATAAGTTAAATGAAGGCTCTGAAGAACTTGAACAGATTACACATGATCATAGCGTTGTCCAATATCTGATTGATACGAAAGCTATCACAAAAGAAGAAGCTTTAACACATAAAGATAGAAGTGTTCTAATGCAGTGTTGTGGAGCGGGAGATCAACTTCCATCACCACAGTTCTACACTGGAAAATACGCCAACAACACGCTCTTTCTCGTTTGTAGTGATGGATTTGTCCATGTCGTAAACGAAAAAGAGATGGCATCCATGCTTTCTTATGAATTTACAAAGTCTAACGAGGAGCTAAAAGCCCAACTAGAGAAAATCGTAGAGTTGTCAAAAGAAAGAAATGAAAAGGACAATATTACTGTTTTGGCTTTTAGAATGGAGGATCAAGAATGGGACTTCGAATAGGGGATGTAGTAGATGGTAAATACAAAATCATTAACCGAACTGGACAAGGTGGAATGAGTACGGTCTGGTTAGCCATCAATGAAAAAGTAAATAAGCAGTGGGCAATCAAAGAAGTGAAAAAGACATCCACTTCAGCAACCTCTCAGATCATCAAGCAAAACCTTGTTACGGAAGCAAATATCCTTCGTCATCTTAAACATGAACATTTACCTAGTATTGTCGATATCTTTGATCAGGATGATACCTTCTTAATTGTTATGGACTATATCGAAGGTAGAACATTGAGTGATATCTTGAAAGAGCAGGGAAAACAATCTCAAGAAGATGTTGTAGATTGGTCATTACAGATATGCTCAGTTTTAAAAT
>CALEMV010000021.1 GCA_937910655.1 uncultured Solobacterium sp. | reverse complement strand
ATATCCTTCTTTAAAATGTGAGATAGCTTCATCCAATGATGCAATCTTCGCAGCTCTACGAATTTCTTTCATATCTGCAGACTGCTTTGCAATCTTAATATTCTCTGATAAAGAACGGGAGAAGAGATACGGTTCTTGTAATACCATACCAATATTCTCACGTATCCATTCAGCCTTCATATCTCTAATATCTATACCACCAATTGTGATTTGACCATGATCGTCTGGTAACTGATATAGACGGTCTAACAGATACATCAATGTAGACTTACCTGAACCTGTACCACCTAGAATACCAAATGTTGTACCTGCTTTAATTTTAAAAGATACATTCTCTAATACTTCAGCAGTACCATTTTCATACTGGTAAGATACGTTCTTAAACTCGATATCTTGTAGTAAATCTGGTGTTACTGCATTTGGCTTATCTTCTTCCATTTCGGAATTCATAATATAACGTAAACGCTCGATGGAAATACCGGCCTTTGACATATTCGCAATTGTTCTTCCTAAAGAACGCACTGGCCATAATAGTAATGAATTATATGCAATAAAAGCAATATAGTTACCTGCAGAAATTCCACCATTTACTGTGATGATAGCACCATATGCAATAACCACTAACATCTGTAAATTAGAAATCATATCAGATGACATCCAGAACGCAGATAATAGTCTCATCAAATGCGTCCACATATTTGTGTAGTGTTCATTTTGTTTTTCAAAACGCTCACGTTCGTAAGCTTCACGTCCAAACGCACGTACAACACGTACACCCGTTAAGTTTTCCTGGGCAATAGAAGATAATTTACCTTCTTCTTCATCCGCTACTTCAAATGCATTCCCAATTTTTGCGTGGAAGAATAAACTATATCCCACAATAACCGGAATGAAAGCAGATGTAGCTAATGCAAGCTTTACATTAATAGAGAACATAAAGAACAACACTAACACAATCAAGATGACAATACGAACAAGATAGATTAACTGTTCAGACAAAAATCCCTTGATTGTATCTACATCTGATGTACATCTTTGAATAATATCACCAGTATGATTTTCACTATGCCACTTAAATGGTAAATGCATGATATGCGTAAATAGGTCATCACGCATGGTCTTTACCAACTTCTCTGATCCCATCGCTGTAAAAGACTGGAAGAAGTAACGACAAGATACCGCAAGTAGCGCAACAATCACTACAACAGCTGCGATTATCCAAAGGTTATGACGTAAAAACGCAATTCCACCAACCTTATCAACACAGTTTTGAATTAGTTCTGGTAATACAACATCTTTATGATCGATTACTGAGTCTACAGTAAATGCAATAATTCTTGGATTTATTAATTCTAATAACGAAACAAGACAGGCAAAGAGGATAGACAAACCAAAATATACTTTGGAACCCTTTAAAAAATGCCATATCATGCTTAATTTCGTCGGGAATTTCTCCTTCGACATATTCTTTCCCCCTCCTTCTGATAAATTCATATTTTATCAAACATAACTTCAAATTGAAAGAAGGCTCGAGCATCCTTTTTAAGAAACTAAAATAGAACCACCAATAAATTCACGAATAATCGAGTTATTCGCAATGATACTGTCATCATCAATCGATGCAAAGCAAGATAAGAATTGTAACATCCTCTGTGCTT
Organism: uncultured Solobacterium sp.; assembly: GCA_937910655.1. Lineage (GTDB taxonomy): Bacteria > Bacillota_I > Bacilli_A > Erysipelotrichales > Erysipelotrichaceae > Bulleidia. The sequence goes on along the minus strand of CALEMV010000021.1, from coordinate 2,341 downwards.
CAGCATACTCAGCCTGGTCAGGCTGTACTTTTTCTAATAGTGGTGTTGCGTATTTCTTTAATACCGCTAGTTCATAAACGCATTGGCTATTAAAGAATACATCTGCTTCCTTATTGAATGGGAAGATATACTTTTCTTCCCCATGACGTACTGATGGCCATGATGAAATCGTAACCGCACCATCACGTCCACGTGTACGATTATCTCGAACCATTCTTCTTAACATGCGTGCATCTGTCGTTGGGATACGATGATGCGCATCAAGATTAATCTGTGTTAAAGGACTGATATAGATTTTAAACTTCTCACTATCATCAATCCCTTCCGTCAGTTGTGGATTTAGACCATGAATACCTTCAATCACAATTGGTTGTGAAGCATCAATGGAAGTAATTCTCTTACCAAATATCTTCTTGCCAGTAATAAAATCAAATTCTGGTAAGTCCACTTTCTCTCCATGCAGTAACGCATTCATCTGTGTTTCAAAAAGATGCAAATCTACTGCTTCAAGTGCTTCAAAATCTAATTTACCATTCTCATCTGGAATCATTTTATCGCGATTGACAAAATAATCATCTGTTCCAAGATACAATGGATTTAAACCTATCACCTTCAACTGAATACATAGACGTTTCGCAAATGTTGTCTTGCCAGATGAAGATGGACCTGCAATCAAAATAATTCTCTTCTTCGCACTTTGAATTTGTTCCGCAATCATCGCAATCTTCTTTTCATGTAAAGCTTCACTTAACATGATGAGATCTTTAGATTCCTTCTTTTCAATCATACGATTTAAATCAGACGCAAAGCTTACCTTTAATAACTTCTCCCATTGTGTTTCCTCAGAGAAAGCATCGTACAATAACTTCTGTTCCTCATATGGAGGAATTTGATCTGGAAAGTTTGGATGTGGGAAACGCAATAATAAACCATTACGATAACGACGCACTTCAAAGAATGGTACATAGCTTGTAGATGGTAATGCATGTACAAAAGACATCATCTTTTCATCCGCAAGTGTAAGCACATAGGCATTCTTTAAATCACTTGCGGTATTTAATAGGTCTACACTCTTCTTATCTTTGACATCCTGTAGAAGCTGGATAGCCCTATTACGGTCTACATACTCTTCTGTAATCTCTAGATTATCCTCAACAAGTTCATGCATACGTGTTTCAATTTCCTTCGCAAGATTATCTGTCACATTTCCAGCATGAATGACAGTAAATAACCCCTTAGATAATGAATTGGCTATCGTAACTGTCACGTTTTTTCCCATAACATCATGAATAGCCTTCAAATATAAAAGTGTTAATGACGTTTGATAACAGGTATTGCCATACGATGCACGAATATCCTGTAGTTCTACAACATCACCTTCACTAATTCGTTCATTAAAGTGTACATTCTTATGATTGATGAGTGCAGCGTAAATCCGATGTTCGGTATGTACTTCTTGAATTAGTTCCACAATCGTTGTATTTTTCTTTACTTCTAATTTCAGTTCTTTTTCTGATGGAAGAATGACTGTTATTTGACATGGTAGTTGATTTAACTTCTTTACTTCTTCCATTTCAAACGCAGTGATATGACAATACCCATTAGGATGCTTATCCAGATAATCCTGATGATATTCTTCCGCAGTATAAAAGTTTTTAAGTGGTTCTAGTTCCACAAAGAAACGATCATACTTCATACGCTCACGTGCATAAATTGGCTTAATCACGTCAAGATCATTTTCATCTAGATAGTAAATACCTGTTTGGTATTGTGTACCAATGTCGTTACCTTGGCGATTACGTTTACGTGGGTCGATGCATAAGAAGAATGCACGAATGATGATAGATAACGAAACTACATCCGGTTGATAAACCACCTTCACCGCTTCCTTATACCCTGTTTCATTGCGGCATACTTCCTCATATGTTGGATTCTCTGTGATTCCATTTGCGTATCCGGTGGTCGTTTCCACAACACCATCTAACGCTTTAAATACCTTTTCAACACCCCAGAAACATCCACCGGCAAGCACGATTGTCTTCTCATTTTGATCAAATGCATCCTGTACTAATTGTTTTGGTTTATATTCATAAACATACTCATCCTCATCTTGTCCAAGTCTTTCATATCCATTGTGTTCTAATACACGGATAGAATAAATATTATCCACATGACAATTTGCATGTATGCATGTAATACCATAATCTTCAATTAGTTTCTTCGTTAGAAGATAAACACTATTTTTCGCATATGATTGATGACGGTACTTCTCAACAACCATATAACCGATAGAAAGTTCCGTCTCATGAATATCGTAAATCTCAATAATACCCTTTAATTG
>CALEMV010000020.1 GCA_937910655.1 uncultured Solobacterium sp. | reverse complement strand
ATATAAGCTTGTTACAGAATCCAATACAAATACACTTGCAGTCAATGGAAAAGCGACTGGTAAAGAGGGTACGGATGTAGCTGCTGAACCTCGTGTACTACGTTCCACCCTAGAAAAGTATCGAGAGAATTTATTACTAGGGTCCGCATGCCTTAATGGTGAGGTATTTGAACTTGCATGTAATGGTGACGATGCTCGTTTAGAAGAAGCGATGAAGTTTTATGACTATATTGAACTTCAACCATTAGGAAATTATTCTACTTCCATTGTATTAGGTAGTATTCCAAGTGTTGATCGTTTAAAGGAAGTCCAAAAACGTATTATTCGCATGGCACATAAATTGAATATTCCAGTCTGTGCAACAAGCGATGCACATTACTGTACGCCTGAACAAAAGGTATTCCGTGATGTGTATATTATGTCTCAAGGTGTAGGTGGTACAATTCACCCACTATATATTCGTGATGAAGCTTTACGTTTACGTACGAAGAATCCTGATCAGCATATTCGTTTAACAGATGAAATGAAGAAGGAATTTGCTTGGCTAGATGATCCTGATTTAATTGAGGAAATAGTAGTACGAAATCCGAATAGTATCTTTGACTTGATTGAAGAAGTTCGTCCAGTTCCTGCAGGTACATATCCACCAATTATTGAAGGTTCTGATGATAAGCTACGTCAGATATGTCACGATACCGCGATGAATATGTATGGATTTGAAGGTAAGATTCCTGAGATTGTGATTGATCGCTTAAATAGTGAATTAGACAATATTATTCGTAATGGATTTGGTGTACATTACTATATCGCACACTTACTGGTTAAGAAATCAAATGATGATGGTTATGTCGTTGGTTCTCGTGGTTCAGTAGGTTCTTCGTTTACTGCAACAATGTCTGGTATTACAGAAGTAAATCCACTTCGTCCACACTATCTATGTCCAAAGTGTCATTACAGTGAATTCTATGATGATCCTTCGATTGCCTCTGGTTTTGACTTACCGGATAAGGTATGTCCACATTGTGGTGAAACAATGCGAGGTAATGGACACAATATTCCATTCCAAACATTCTTAGGATTTAATGCGGATAAGACGCCAGATATTGACTTAAACTTCTCTAATGAATATCAATGGAGAGCACATGCATTCATTAAGGATGTATTTGGGGAAGACCATGCATTCCGTGCTGGTACAATTGGTACTGTGGCTGAAAAGACTGCGTTTGGTTATGTACAAGGGTATTGTGAGAAGATGAAAATTACCAATATGCGTAAACCGATGAAGGATTATCTTGCACACGGTTGTCAGAACGTTAAACGTACAACTGGTCAGCATCCAGGTGGTATTATCATTATTCCTCATGAATTTATTGCTGAAGATTTTACACCAGTACAGTATCCAGCAAATGATCCAACATCTGCTTGGAAGACTACACACTATGACTTCCATGATATTCACGATAATGTCTTGAAGTTTGATATCTTAGGTCACGTCGATCCTACAGCCATGCGTTTATTGCAGAAGATTGCTACAGTAAAACCTTTGGATATTCCAATGAATGATGTTGAAACCTTATCTTTGTTCTCGTGTGATGATGCCTTAAAAGCAGATACGAGAATCTATAAGAAAGAAACAGGTGCGTTAGGTTTACCTGAGTTTGGTACACGTACGACACGTGGAGTACTCGAAGAAACTCGTCCGAAGAAGTTCTCTGATTTGGTTATCATTTCTGGTCTATCACATGGTACAGACGTATGGGCTGGAAATGCACAGGAACTAATCCGTCAAGGACATAAGATTGATGAAGTTATTGGATGTCGTGATGATATTATGACGTATCTTTTAGACCACAATCTTGATTCACTAGATGCTTTTAAGATTATGGAATCTGTACGTAAGGGTAAAGGTTTAACGGAAGCTTGGGAAAAATCCATGATCGAGCACCAGGTTCCAGATTGGTACATTGAATCTTGTAAGAAGATTAAGTACATGTTCCCGAAAGCACACGCAGTTGCGTATGTTATGATGGCCATGCGTATTGCATGGTACAAGGTACATGAACCGCTCAATTTCTATATTCAGTATCTAACACTACGTTGTGATACGTATGAAATTGAAACCATGGTCAAGGGTATTGATGTGATTCGTACGCGCATGAATGATATTAGTACACGTATTGCGGAACGGAATCCTGAAAATCCTGTTTCGAATAAAGAGAAGTCTTTATTTGATGTATTAGAAGTATGTGAAGAACTGTATGCGCGTGGTTATAACATCTCTAATGTTGATTTATATAAATCACTTGCGACGGAGTTTAGAGTTTCACCAGATAATCCAAAGACGATTATCCCACCATTTACGGTGATTGATGGTTTAGGTGTTAACGTTGCAAAGTCAATCGAAGAGGCACGTGAAAAGGGCGAATTCTTATCCAAAGAGGACATCCTAAAACGTACACAGGTATCTTCTTCCATGTTAGTGAAACTTTCACACATGGGTTGTTTAGTAGGATTACAAGAAAGTAATCAAATGAGTTTATTCTAAACTTGACGTTTATCACAAGCAGGTCTAAAATTTGTATATCAAATGCATCGAAAAGGACATGATATGTATAGTGCTGATAGAGAGAGTATTCCGGTTGCTGGAAGGAATATGAGGCATATATGTATTACTACCTTGGAGCAGTGCTCGAAAGAGTCACCGTAGTTCTACGTTACAGATATAAAGTGTCAACGTTTATCGTTGGAATTAAGGTGGTACCGCGCTATTAGCGTCCTTTTAAAGGAAGGGGCGCTTTTTGTTTGCCCCATACGAGGAGGAGATTATGAGAAATTTTAAAGAAGATGCTTCATTGAATACGCTAAATCATAGTTGTGCGCATTTAATGGCCCAGGCTGTAAAACATCTATATCCACAAGCAAAGTTCTGGGTAGGACCAGTTGTTGAAGAGGGATTCTACTATGACATTGATTTAGGTGATGATGTTATTCGTGATGAAGATCTACCTAAAATTGAAAAAGAAATGAAGAAGTGTGCTAAAGCTGATAAGCGTATTGTTCGCCAAGAGATTACACGTGAAGAAGCATTAGAACAGTTTAAGGATGATGAGTACAAGATAGACTTAATCAACCGTATGCCAGAAGGTACACACATCTCTATGTATACTCAGGGGGACTTTACTGACTTATGTCGTGGTCCGCATACAGATACTACAAAGAACTGTCGTTACTTTAAGTTAATTAAGCACTCAGGTGCTTATTGGAAAGGCGATAAAAATAATAAGGTACTACAACGTATCTATGGTGTTTGCTTACCAACACAAGAGGATTTAGATTCGCACTTAGCTGATCTTGAAGACGCAAAACAAAGAGATCACCGTAAGCTTGGTAAGGATATGCAGATCTTCATGTTCTCAGAAATCGTCGGTGGTGGCTTACCACTTTGGTTACCAAATGGTATGACAGTCAGACGTTTATTATCTGATTACATCATGGATAAGGAAATTGCTAGAGGTTACCAGCATGTGTTAACACCATCTGTTGCTAGTACAAAGCTATACAAGATTTCAGGACACTTAGCACACTACAAGGATGATATGTTCCCAATTATGGAACGTGATGATGATGAATTTGTATTACGTCCTATGAACTGTCCTGAACATATGATTATCTATAAGTCACAATTACATTCCTACCGTGATTTGCCAATCCGTATCGCCGAGATCGCCAATGACTTCCGTTTTGAAGCATCAGGAGCATTAACTGGTATTGAACGTTCCCGTGCGTTTACACAGAACGACTCTCATATCTTCTGTACAGAAGAACAGATTGCTTCTGAAATTAAAGCAGTAACGGAGTTAATCTTGGATGTATATAAGGACTTCAACTTAAATCAGTTTGAGTTCCGTCTTTCTTTACGTGATAAGGAAAATACAGAGAAGTACTTCGGTAATGATGAACTTTGGGAAAGAAGTGAATCTGAATTACGTGAAGTATTAAAGG
>CALEMV010000019.1 GCA_937910655.1 uncultured Solobacterium sp. | reverse complement strand
CTTAAATGTATAACCCATTTTCAAATAGAAAGGTGTTGCTGTTATAGAAGCCGGTATCTCGATTCTATTTGCCCGAAGGAAGTATTCGTCTTGTTCAAGCGTCTCAATAATTTTTCGACCAATTCCTTTTCCTTGGTATTCAGGAAGCACAAAAATTGTAAACAGACTGCTCTCATTCTCGCGATTCCAATAAGGACCTATTGCACCACAGCCAATTATTTTGTTTTCCTCATATGCAACATAAAAATGATTCCATTTTGCACGTTCTAAAATATTTTTTGGCTGCAATTTTTGAATGCTATTTTCAATATATTCCATTGTATAGTCTTTGATATTAACTTCTCTTAATGTTTTTGCAATCAACTTCGATACTTCTTCAGCCTCTTCAGATAGAAATTCCCTTATAATCATGACACCCTCACAAGTTCTAATTTATTTTACAAAATACTCTTCGCGGAGAATTCCCATCGTCAGAACATCAAAATATTGACCGCGATGATAGGAAGCCGCTCTTCTTCTACCCTCTAATACAAAGCCAACCTTCTCATACATCTTGATTGCATTTTCATTATATGAGAATACATTTAACTCTACTTTATGAGCATTCAATTCTTCAAAACAGATACGAATCGCTTTACGCATCGCTTCTGTACCATAGCCCTTACCTTGATGCTCTGGTCCTACTAGGATACCGATTGTCGCAATCATCTCTGGCATCGATAAATTGAAAGCAGTAATATGGCCTACAATTTCACCCTGTTTATTCTCGATTGTTAAACCAAAGCCAGTTCTTGCCTGGTTGGATGACCAACCATGAAACAATGATGAATTCTCTTCTGTAAAGGTAGGAACAATTCTAGAACGATTTCCCAACAACATTGTTTCTTCATTCCACCACTTTGCTAAGATTGCTTCATCTTCCGCCGTTGTACCTCTAAGTGTAATCTTTTCACCACACAATAATTCATTGCGATATGCTAATAAATCTTTCATATAAACTCCTTTAATCTAAATACATTGGATTAATATCAATCCGTAATCCTGTCACATCAATCTTTGTCGTAGACAAAAACTTAGCAACAGCTTGTCGCATCGAATCTAAGTCTTTACCCTTCAATAAGATTCGATAGCGATATAAATCTTGTATCTTTAATAATGAAATAATACCAATCGTCTTAAAGTCTCCAATGACTTCATTCTTAATTGCCATTGCTTGTTTCATCACCACATCATCTTTACGACCTTGAATCGTCAAGGAAATCAAGTATGTATATGGTGGATATTGCCCAGCATGACGAAACTTCATCTCACTTTTAAAGAAGGCTTCATAGTCTTGTTTAGCAGCACATTGCACTGCATAGTGACTTGGGTCAAATACTTGATATACCACTTCACCAGCCGTATCTGCTCTACCACTTCTTCCACCCGCCTGCATCAACAGATCAAAGGTCATCTCACAACTGCGGAAGTCCGTTCGCTGTAAGCCCTCATCCCCATTGATTACACCAACCAATGTAACATATGGATAATCCAAACCCTTCGCTATCATCTGCGTACCTAATAAGATATCTGCTTCATGACTACCAAATGCTTGTAATATCTTTTGATGTGCATTCTTTCTACCTGTAGTATCCGCATCCATGCGCAATACCCTAGCATTAGGAAATAATGCATGTACTTCTGATTCTAATTTTTCCGTACCAAAGCCCATTGTGGTAAAGCCCGTACGGTTATGACAATGTGGGCATTCCTTTGGTACATTCATCTCTGTACCACAGGTATGACACTTTAAACGATTCACATCACGATGATAACTCATTGCCAAATCACAATGTGGACATTTCACAACTTCTTGACAAGACTTACAACGTAATTGCGTCACATAACCACGTCGATTTAAGAGTAGTATAGTTTGCTCATGTTTATTTAATCTCTCTTGTATCTTATTTCTTAAATCATCTGTGATAATGTAGTGTCCATTTTTCTTGATGTTTTCCTTTATTGAGACAATCTGAATATTTGGTAGATTCTGATTAATACGCTCATTCATCTTGACCAAGTGATATACATTCTTTAAAGCACGTGCATAGCTTTCTAATGATGGTGTAGCTGAGCCAAGTATCACTTTACAACGATGATAATGCCCTCTCCAAATGGCGACATCACAACAATGATATGCCGGTTGGTTATCTTGTTTATAGGAATTATCATGTTCTTCATCCATAACAATTAAGCCTAGATTTTGGAATGGTAAAAATACTGCACTTCTAGTACCAACGACTATCGATGCTTTACCAGTCTTTACCTTGCGGTATTGTTCATATTTTTCTTGGTCGCTTAGGCCACTATGATAGATTGCTAATGCATGGCCAAAGCGAGAGGAAACTCGAGCAATCATCTGTGGGGTCAAACTAATTTCAGGTACTAAAATGAGTACCTGCTTATGCTTTGCAAGTGCCTGTGCAGCTAACTGTAAATATACCTCTGTCTTACCAGATCCAGTAATACCATGTAAAAGATATACTTCATCTTGACTATTATTAATCTCATCCATTGCAGATTGTTGTAATGGTGTTAACTGCAATACAGTTTCAATATTGATATTCACATCATCTGATGCTTCTTTTTCTTTTTCTTCTAACTCTAATTGATAAAGCTTAGATTTAAGGTTTTTCATTGCTGTATCTTTATTTTTAATTTGGCTTCTTTCAGCTTGAGACTGAACTACTATTCCTGTTGGAAGGTGAGTAATACGTACTGCTGAATCTGTTGTGTTAATATGTTGCCCACCAGCACCTTGAGCACGATATGTATCAATTTTCAAATCATCATTGTTAATTTCTATATTAATTTCATCATCTGAAAATTCTGGCATAACATCAATAGAGGCAAATGAGGTATGTCGTTTGCCAGAAGGATCAAAAGGGGAGATACGAATAACACGATGAACGCCTTTTTCACCTTTTAGTAAGCCATAAGCAAAGTCTCCTTCAACCTTTATTGTTGCTGATTTTACACCAGTGATATCACCTGATTGATAGTTTAAATAACTGTATTTTAATCCTTGTTTTGAGAAAAATCTTTCATACATGCGTAACATGATTTCTGCCCAATCTGTAGCATCAGTACCCCCAGCTCCAGCATGTATGTCCAAAATAGCATTATTATTATCATATTCTTCAGAAAATAGCAATCTAAAGCTAAAATCTTCAACACTATCTTTAAGGGTTGCTACTGTTTCTTCTAAATCATTATAAATTTCTTTATCTTCTTCATCACGTAGGAATTCAACCATCTCTTGAGAGTGTTCTAGATAGTCAAGCATATTAGAGAATTCATCTAATTCTTTTTTTATACTCTTAGATTCTGTAACGAGAGCACTTGCATTATCACTATCATTCCAGAAATCAGCATCAAGCATCATGTTTTCAATTTCAGCTACTCGTTGTTCTTTGTCTTCTATTTTTAAAGAGGTTTTAAACTCTGTTATTCTTTTTTCAATTTCTTCAAGTTCTTTTCTAAGTTCTATTAGTTCCAAATTTCTCACCTCTGTAACTTCTATTGCTTATTAATTATACTAAAATTATCTATAAGATACAAGCTAAGGTGAAAATAAAGAAGCTAAAACTATTGTTCGTGTCTACAGAAAAATGATAAAGGTTAATGCTAAAGAAAACCCTAAAAAGAAAAGAAACC
>CALEMV010000018.1 GCA_937910655.1 uncultured Solobacterium sp. | reverse complement strand
ATATTATCTATATTTAATAAAAAATTTTCTATAGTTTCATTTTTAAGTATTTTAGTATTATATGAAAGAATTTCTTTTACATCTTTTGCGTAACTTTCTATACATTCTTTCCAGTCATCATCATTTCCCCACCAATGATATTTTGAATAATTCATTCTATCCAAAACTTTAGATGGATAGATTTTTTTCAATCTCCAATTACAAATCTGTTCTCTTTTAATGATGCATTCAATTAAACCATTTTTTTGCCTAGGTTTTCCTAAAACAACAAGTTTATCCCCACCATCTCCCCATTGGTGTGGAGCAATGTAGACTTTAGTACCAGGAGATAATAACTTTATACCAGATTTAATTTCATGTTCTTCTCCATAAAATCTTTTATCTACTATATTCCCAACCAAACACCATCTCCAGTCATAGTTTATTTTTTCATTTTCCTTCATAGTCGTAGCATCCTGTCCTAATTATAGCATGTAAAAAGCCCCGCTTAACGAGGCTAATTCCACTGTTCAAAATCATTATGATATAACTGAGAAAGTTCTTTTGGTTCTACACTGCCTTGTGGATATGTATAGACTGGAAGATTTGCGTCAGTATACATCTGCTTTAAAGCATCGATATATTCCCAACTATATTCAATCATCTCCCACTTAGTAAACCACGAGTTATCACCAATCATGCACGCATGTAACATTCTTTCATACGCTTCTGGTGTGTTTAACTTAAAGATTAAATTACAGTTTTGGCAGAAGTCCATCTGTGCTTTTGTAATACTATCTTCACCTGGTGTCTTGATATTAAATTCAAGATATACACCTTCTGTTGGTTGAATCTTGATTACTAGTACATTTGGTTCTACATCTTCACGCTGTCTTTTGAATGTAATCTTTACTTCAATTTCTCGACGAGCCATTTTCTTACCCGTACGGATATAGAATGGAACACCCTGCCAACGTTCATTATCAATAAACAGTTTTAATCCCGCAAATGTTTCGGTAGTAGATGCAGGGTCCACATGTAGTTCTTCTCTATATCCTTCATACTGCCCCATCAATAGTGTGTCTTGAATCTTTAGTTCATTGACTGGACGTAGTTGTTTTAGAACTTCAAGTTGTTGTTCATTCATATTACCAGTTGGATCATCTACTGCTACGATACTCATAATTTGTAATAAATGGTTTTGAACCATATCCTTGAGGGCACCTGCATGATCATAATAGTTTCCTCTTGTTTCAACACCGACTTCTTCTAGTGCTGAAATCTGGACATGATCGATATTATCTTTATTCCAAACATTCTTAAATAATAGATTCGCATCACGAATCGTTAGGATATTACGTACCATTTCTTTTCCAAGATAGTGGTCAATTCGATAAATATGATCACTACCAAATAGCGTCTCTAATTTCTTGCTTAGGAATTTCGCAAGTTCTAAACTTGCGCCAAAAGGTTTTTCTAATACAATCTTTGGTTCATGCATGTTTTTCATTGTAGAAACACCATCTGTAATTCCTTCAAAGAAATCCGGTGCTACCGCATAATACACAACATGATTTTCAGATGGATATGCTGCGTAGTATTGGTCTAATAACTGGTATTGCGCTTTATCTGTAAAATCCATGCGAAAATAATGAATGTGTTCAAAAAATGCTTGTAACTGCTCGGTTTTTACTTTTACTTGCGCAAACTCACTAATCCACGGTTCAATAATTCCTTGATAATCCGCATCTGTATATTCACGTCTTCCAATCGGAGTAATTAAGAACTCCTTAGGAAGCTGATTTTTTATGTACAGATTATACATTGCAGGCAAAAGTTTACGATATGTTAAGTCACCTGTTCCACCAAATATTGTGAGTGTTAGTTTATTCATGGCTGCCCCACTGATGGTGTTCAAATCCTTCACGGTCGACTCTTTGATATGTATGTGCACCAAAGAAGTCACGTTGACCTTGGATGATATTCGCACCTAAACATGTACTAGATAATTGATTGATATATGTAAGTGCAGCGGTAAATACTGGCAGTGGTAAATCAATAGATTGTACAACAATCTCTTTTAACGCTGACGTATTTTCTAATACTTCATTTTTGAATACTGGATAAAGAAGTAAATCATCTGCGCCATCATCATATGCATGCATGATATCCTGTAATAACTTTGCTTGAATAATACATCCTGCTCTAAAGATAGCCGCAATCTGTTTAAGATTTAAATTCCAGTTGT
>CALEMV010000017.1 GCA_937910655.1 uncultured Solobacterium sp. | reverse complement strand
AGACGGGTGAAGTTGGTGATGACTTTGCGTATTACTATGCAATCTCTGAACAGACGCCTTCGGTTGTAAATGTAGGTGTACTAGTAAATCCTGATGGTAGTATTTTGGCTTCAGGTGGATTTATCTTACAGTTACTTCCAAACGCAACGGAAGAAGTAATCAGTGCATGTGAGGCAGTTGCCGCAAAGATGAAACCAGTATCCACATTGATTAGTGAAGGAAAGTCAATTGAAGACATTATTCATATGTATTTCGAAGATGCGAATTTCTTGGAATATAAGGATGTTCGTTGGTATTGCGGTTGTTCACATGAACACTATAAGGATGCGCTCGCAACGCTTTCTGACCATGACTTACAAGAAATGATTGATGATGGTAAGGGTGCAGATATTCATTGCCAATACTGTAATAAAGAATATAAATTTACACCAGAAGAATTAAAAGAAGTATTGGAGTTAAAGAAACGTGGTTAAGATTGGAAATATAGAATTACGGAATCAAATTGTCGCTGCACCTTTAGCTGGAATTTCTAATCCGGTCTATCGTGAAATCATGCATGATTATGGAGCTGGTCTTGTGGTCAGTGAGATGATTAGTGATAAAGCATTGCATTATCAAAACGCAAAGACACAGGATATGTGCCGTATTAGTGAGGGTGAACATCCAGTTGCTTTACAGTTATTTGGTAGTGATCCTGTTACGATGGCTGAAGCAGCTGAGTATCTAACCAAAAATACAAGCTGCGATATGATTGATATTAATATGGGCTGTCCTGTACAGAAGGTGGTAAAAGCCCATTCTGGAAGCTATTTGATGCGGACACCGGAGCTTGCGTATGAAGTCATGCGTGCAGTGGTGACTCATACAGATCGTCCTGTAACGGTAAAGATGCGTGCAGGTTGGGATATTGACCACATTAACTGTGTAGAAATCGCAAAGCTTGCAGAGAAGGCTGGTGTTAGTGCTGTAGCAGTACATGGCCGTACACGTGGGCAACAATATACAGGACATTCTAATAATGCATATATCAAAGCAGTAAAGGATGCAGTGAATATCCCTGTGATTGGCAATGGTGATATTAGGACACCAGAAGATGCTAAACGTATGTTAGAAGAAACGGGTTGTGATGCAATCATGATTGGGCGTGGACTTCTAGGAAGACCATTCTTCTTGC
>CALEMV010000016.1 GCA_937910655.1 uncultured Solobacterium sp. | reverse complement strand
TTTGCTGATCTTCGTATTAAAATCACGAATATCCTGAATATCTTTACCATCTAGGTAGGCATCAACTGTTACATCTAAACCAAACATAACAACCGGAATACCACTTTGCATAACTGTTTCTGCAGAATGAGGATCTGCATAGATATTAAACTCAGCTGCCATTGTTGCATTACCTCCAACAGCTGCACCACCCATAATGAGAATTCTTTCAATCATATCCTTCAAATCAGGATGAGAGATAATTGCATTTGCGATATTTGTCAAAGGTCCTACCGCAACAATCTGTAGTTTGCCACCTTCTTTTTTCGCAGCCTCATAGATTGCATCCCATGCATGCATTGTTTCCTTTACAGCTGAAGAATCTGGAATCACAACACCACCAAGTCCATCTTTACCATGCACTTCGGAAGCGTCATCAAGTTCTACACACATCGGCTTAATTGCACCTGGGTATACTTTGATATCCGCTCTTCCTGCATATGCAAGTACATTACGACAGTTTTTAAATGTCTTGGCATGTTCTACGTTACCTGCAACTGCAGAGATACCACGAATCGCAAGTTTATCTAACTTAAGTGCACAAAGGAGCGCAACCGCATCATCAACACCAGTATCAGTATCAATCCAAATTGGAATTAAATCTGTCATGCGATATCCACCTTTCTGCCTTCGTATGTCTTACATACTTCCACTAGCAAATCAACAAACTTATCACGGTCAACACCAAGTACAGCAGTAACATTATTCGGATTACCACTTGATTGATGCCAATCTGCGATAGTCGCACCACGTGTGTAGTGACCTTCAGTATCGATTTCAACGTACATCTCTTGTGTTGTAAAGATTTCAGGCCTCATTAACACCGCCACAGCACATGGATCATGTAATGGCGAACCATTCCAACCAAGTTCAGCGTGATGCTTGAAGAAGAAATCTAACCAATCCGCTACGATACCAGATACCTGGTTACCAATTTTGCGGATTCTCTTTTCATCCTCTGGATAAACGATGGCCTTCTCTGTAACATCAAGACCACACATTGTTAGTGGGATACCAGATGTAAATACGATCTGTGCAGCTTCTGGATCTTCAAAGATATTGAATTCAGCTGCTGGAGTCCAGTTACCGTTTCTAAGACCACCACCCATGATGGAAATTCTTCCAATCTTTGATTTTAATTCTGGATGTGTTAGTAATAACGCCGCTACGTTTGTCTGTGGACCGGTAGCGATAATCGTTACCGGTTCCTCACTTTCTCTTAACACTTTCGCCATTAAACCGACAGAAGATAACTCTGATAACTGCATGCATGGCTCTGGCATAGCAGGACCATCCAAGCCAGATTCGCCATGGAAGTTTCCGGCTGTGATTAATGGAGATAATAATGGTAATTCTCTACCCTTTGCAATTGGCGCATCAATACCTAATAATGTACAAATACGCATTGCATTATATGTGGTTTTAGATAGTATTTGATTACCTGCCACACTTGTGACTGCTTTAATATCAAAGGCAGGATTTGCCTTGGCAAACACCCAAGCAATCGCATCATCGTGACCTGGATCGCCATCTAAGATGACTGGTATTTTCTTGATTTCACTCATGCGTTTACCTTCTCTGCATTTTCACGGCGTGCACGCTTTGCACGACTTGCCGCAATTAGAGCGAATACAACTAAACCAACAATCGTTACTAAATAAGGGATTGGTGAAACAAGGTTGGAATCCACACCTGTCGCAGATAGCTTGATACCAAATGCCTGTGCAAAACCAAAGATTAATGCCGCGAGCATACATCCTAAAGGTTCACCAGCACCCATTGCCTGTGCTGCTAAGGCGATAAATCCACGTCCAGCAACCATGTCGAGGGACCAACCCATCGCATAGTACATAGACATAAACGCACCACCCATACCGCAGAGTACACCGGCGATAACCATTGTAATGTACTTCACGCGGATAACACTTACACCAACGGAAGAAGCCGCATGAGAGTTTTCACCAACAGAGCGGATATTTAATCCTAGAGGTGTATGGTATAACAACACCCATGTTAAGAACACACAGATGAATGCGAAGTATGTAAGTAAGCTATGTCCAGATAATACTTGTCCAATCACAGGAATCTTATCAATAAGTGGAATTGTAATACTTGGAATCTGTAACTTCTGTGTAATCAAAGAAGTTGTAGAAGTAAGTTGTGATCCCTGGGTAATTCCTGTAATTACCTTAACTAAGAAGATTGTTCCACCAGATCCAATCATATTGACCGCAGTACCCGTTAAGATAATGTTTGTCTTTAAATTGAATGCGAAGAATCCCATCACTAAGCTAACGATAATACCTACAGCAATCGCCACAAGTAAACCAACAAACCAATTCCCTGAATAGTAAGCAAATAATGAACCAAACAATGCGGAAATCATCATTGTACCTTCAAGACCGATATTGGATACGCCTGCCTTTTCACAGATAACAGCAGCCATTGTCGCAAATAGAATTGGAGCTGTAATACGGAAAATCGCAAAGAAGAATTCTGGTGTCATAATAAGTGATAACATCTTACTTCACGCTCCCTTCTACAGTCGCTCCGACTTGTTTTTCGCGCAACTCCTCTTCCGCACTCTTAACAACAAGTTTCTGACGATACTTGGATAAGAATTGATCAGCCGCAAAGAACAAGAAGATAATCGCTTGAATAATATCAATCAACTGTGCAGGAACTGCAGCGTAAGTTGACATTAAAGTACATCCCTTTTCAAGATAAGCCATAAAGAAAGCAGCGAGTGGAACAAATGCTGGATTATTACCTGCAAGAATCGCTACTGTAATACCCGTCCAACCATAACCCGGTTGTGCTAACCAGTCGAAGTATTGGTTTCTTCCCAGCATCTCAATGCCACCACCCATACCTGCTAGTAATCCACCGATTACCTGTGAAAGGATGATAATCATAACAACGTTCATACCAGAGTACATTGAGAACTTCTGGTTGATACCAATCATACGGATTGCATATCCCCAACGTGTACGATACATAAATAGTGCAATAATAATTGTCATTACAATTGCGATAGCGAAACCAATAGATAGCTTAGAACCATTATCAATTAACTGAGGTAGTGCAGCGTTTGCCTGGAAGTTACTTGTCTGAACTGTACCCTTTGTCTTATCAGCGATAAACGCATTCATCATAAACTTGATAACGTACATGATGACATAGTTTAACATTAAGGAGTTTACCATTTCACTGACATTTAACTTTGCCTTTAATACTGCAGGAATTAACATCATCACACCTGTAACGACTGCACCTGCAAGAATGGCAACGATTGGTAGTAATGCACCAGGTAATGGAACATATACTGCAACTAAAGAAGTCACAAACGCACCAAGTAAGATACCACCCTCAGAGCCAAGGTTAAATTGGTTTGCCGAGAACATCACACAAGTTGCTAGACCCGTAAAGATAATAGGAATCATGCTTGCAAGTACATCTGTAAAACCCTTTACACTAAACGTACCATTTGCACGGAATATCGGTTGAATCAACATTGCCTTCAAAGAACTTAATGTCGCAAGTAGTCTTGCACCAAAACTATCTCCCTTTGAACTAATAAAGATTAGGATTGCCGCAACTAGTAACGCAATACCGATAGCCATTGCGCCACGTACAATACTAAATATCAAACTTCTTTTCTTATTCATGACAAACCCTCGCAATCTCTTCTGGTGTTTGTTTCTTAATACCCAACATGTATTGACCCATGATTTCATCATTTAACTGACTTGTATCTTCGAAGTACGCAACAATCTGACCACCATACATAACAATTAAACTATCAGATAATTCCATAACTTCATTTAAGTCTGCAGATACGAGTAACACACCAATTCCAGAACGTGATAATTCGACTAGTTTCTTACGGATGAATTCCGTCGCTCCAACGTCGATACCACGCGTTGGCTGGTCAGCGATAATCAAATCTGGTTCATTAGAGAATTCACGTGCAACAACGACCTTCTGGATGTTACCACCGGATAACATACCAACCTTCTGGTCACGGCTCTTGCACAATACTTTATATTCTTTGATGAGTGCATCTGTCTCTTCATGCATGTTCTTCATATTGAACATTAAACCATTGTTCATCTTCTTTGAATCTGCACGATCAGAGATAATATTTTCTTCAATTGACGCATTTGCGGCAATACCAAATAACATACGATCTTCTGGTACTAATGAGATATGCTTCTCACGTAATTGGCGTTGGTTTAAACCTATGATATTATCACCCTTCATTGCGATAGTTCCCTCATTTGGTTTATTTAAACCAAACAACATATCGACAAGTTCCTTTTGACCATTACCTTCAACACCCGCAATACCAAGAATTTCTCCTTTACGAACGGATAGAGATACGCCATTGAGCATCTTCTTGCCCCAGTCATTAACATAATGTAGGTCTCTGACTCTTAGGATTTCTTCTGTTGGTTTTGCGGCATCCTTTTGAACCTGTAAGACAACATCACGTCCTACCATCAAACGAGAAATCTTCTCAGGTGTAACATCCTTTGTCTCATAGACACCCATAAACTTACCACCGCGTAAGATACTTAAACGATCAGTAATCTCCATGATTTCGTTTAGCTTATGAGAAATAAAGATTAAAGTATAACCCTGTTCTTTTAGATGCTTTAACTCCTTAAATAGTTCTGTTGTTTCTTGGGTAGTTAAAACAGCAGTAGGCTCATCTAAAATCAAAATCTTAGCACCACGTACTAATGCCTTTAAGATTTCTACTTTCTGCTTCATTCCAACCGGAATATCGACAACACGCGCATTTGGGTCTACTGCCAAGTTAAACTTCTTGGAGTATTCCTCAGTAATCTTGATTGCCTTTTGACGATCGATGAAAATACCGTTCTTCTTTGGAGTCATACCCAATACGATATTTTCAGCGACAGTTAAACTTGGCACCAACATAAAATGTTGGTGAACCATTCCGATACCCTTTGAAATCGCTACATTCGGTGATGATAAATGTACCTTTTCGCCATTGACGTAAATCTCACCTTCTGTAGGTTGCTCTAAACCAAACAACATCTTCATCAGTGTTGATTTACCAGCACCATTTTCTCCCATCAGCGCATGAATTTCGCCTTTGCGTACATTCAAGTCAACATCCTGGTTTGCCACGACACCATTAGGATAAATCTTGCGAATGCCTTTCATTTGAATGACATATTCTTCGTTCATATCTCTTACCTCATTCTATTTTATATACAGGTGATCTTTTTAAAATGAAAATCCAGTCCCAACCACCATCCCAAGTTATTTTCAAAACTATTGAAAACTACACTTTTCGGCAGCTGAAACTGGATTCATAAATCACCAAAGATACTAATCAGATATATTGTTTTTTCGTGGTTGAATGAAACTTTTAAATTTCTACGTAAAACAATTTATGAATCTTTTGTATCGCTACGATTAAGGACGTACCTTTTCACGTAATGTTTCTAAATCTTTAGATGTGTTTCCTAATGCTGTAGGAACTTCAACCTTACCGTCTAAGATAGCTTGAATAGCTTCGTTAACCTTGTCCTTCGTTGCTTGAGAAGCATACTTGGCAAAGTTCTTGTCAGTTACTACACCAACGCCATTTTCCTTCAAGCCTAATGTAACTTCTGTTCCCCAGTATTCTCTACCTGCATCCCATTCATCAAATACCCAAATGAGAGAGTTACCAACATTCTTTAAACCAGATGTTAGTGTGATCGCTGCTAAGTCAGGAGAGAAAGTAGATTCCTGGTCTGAGTCAACACCGATAAACCATGCAGTATTCTTTTCAAGAGCTGCTTCAGCTGCACCATTACCAGCATTACCAGCAACACCCCATATAATATCAGCCTTATTATCACTAATCATGGATAATCCATATTCCTTAGCAATCGCTGTATCTACATAGTCATTTGTATAACGTGTATCAACCTTGATTTCTGGATCAACGTTCTGAGCACCTGTAATGTAGCCATATAAGAAGTCATTGATAACTGGGCTATCGACACCACCTACGAAACCGATTACCTTTTCAGGGTTAATACGTTCAACAGATGTATCTGTTGTCATGCTTGCAGCTAATGTACCAATGATATAACCTAACTCATTCTGCTTGTATGTTAAATTGAGGACATTCTTATTTTCGCCAGCATAAGTATTGTCATCAAAGATTGCATACTTCTGATCTGGATACTTTGTAGCAACTTCCTTTAAAAAGTCAGGCATCTGATAAGTTCCGCAGATAATTAAGTCATATTCTCCCAAATCAGATACTTCGTACAATGTCTGTAGCCATCTTGGCTTATCAGCGTCTGTACCACCCATTTCAATTGTCTTTAATGTGATACGACCATCTTCTTCAAGTGTCTTTAATCCAGCTGCTGCTGAGTCAAAGAATGACTTATCACCCAAGTTACCGTTAACTAGGTATGCTACGTTGTAAGTCTTTCCGTGTGTCTCTGTTGCGTTGGAACCCTGCTTTTCAGATCCCTTAGGTCCACAACCAACGAGCGGTGTTAACAACAATGCAACCATTGCTGCCTTTAATAGATTTTTCATGTATTTTCCTCCCAAAATCTTTTCAAATCACTAGTCATCTCTTAAAATAAAATAGTGAAAGCGATTTCATGTAAACTCATTTTATTATTGGGTTTTAAATAAGTCAACAAGTACATATCACCAGAAAGGACAAAAATTATGTTGAATCGTATACCTAAAATTAATCTTCACTTACATCTAGACGGGTCATTCCGCATGGATACAATATGGAAACTTGCACATGAACAAAATGTACAAATGCCCGCAGATACCATCGAAGGCTATGAAGCATTTATTCGTAAGTGTGCAAATGCCAAAGATGTAAATGAATATCTTAAGATGTTTGATACTCCTTTAAAATGCATGCAAGATAAAACTTCTATCACTCGTATCACTGAAGAGTTGATTGAAGATTTAGCCAACCAAGGCTACATTTATGCAGAGATTCGCTTCGCACCACAGCTTCACACACAAAAAGGTCTAACACAAGCTGAGGCAACAGAGGCTGTATTAGAAGGCAGAAACAACGCTCTTAAAAAATATCCTAATCTTCGTATTGGAATCCTTACATGCATGATGTGTATAGGCGTTGATACACTAAACCAAAAAGAAAATATGGAAACTGTAGAAGTATGCAAGCAATACCTTGGTAAAGGCGTTGTCGGAATTGACCTTGCAGGTGCGGAAGGATTTGTACCTCTATCTAACTTTGGCCCATTATTCGCAAAGGCGAAAGAATACGGTCTACCTATGACTTGTCATGCAGGTGATAGCCAAGGCCCAGATACCGTTAAAGACGCAATGGACTTTGGTGTAACACGTATCGGTCATGGCCACCACGTATACTTTGACCAAGAACTTGTAGAGCGCGCAAAAGAAAATAAAATACTCTTTGAAATCTGTCCAACATCTAATGTACAATGTCAAACCGTACCATCGTACGCCAAGCACCCAATGAAACCTCTATACGACCAAGGTGTACTCGTTTCTGTTAACACTGATAACGATACATTTGCTGGTGTACACATCACAGACGAATATGCACATTGCATCGAAGATATGGGCTTTACAGTCGATGATATCTTCCAAATGAATATCAATGCC
>CALEMV010000015.1 GCA_937910655.1 uncultured Solobacterium sp. | reverse complement strand
TCCAAAAAGAAAACCAAGCAAGTTCTTCCAGCTTGGTATAATACTATAACTTTTCGTATGTCCAACCGTGCGTTTCTTTTAAGATATCTTTCAATTCAGATAAATCTCCGATAATTGCATTTGGCTGTGCAGATTCTAATTCTCCAAGTTTTAACTTATCACGCTCATCTGCTGTTGGATCATTACGCTTTGGATAGAAACCAATCGCATAACATCCAGCTGCCTTAGCCGCTAGGATATCAGACTTACTATCACCGATATAGATGCAGTTATCATGACCTTCCTTTAATCTCTTGCATGCATATAGGATACCTGCAGGAGATGGCTTTGCCTTATTGTACTGATCACGGCCAACCACCACATCGAAATAAGATAACTTAAACTGTCTTAGCCATGAATCACAAGATTCTGTTAAACGTGAAGAAACAATACCTAACTTATAACCATCTTCCCATAAGTCATGTAGAACTTCTTCTGTATGTGGGAATAGTGTTACGTCATTGGACCATGAGAATGATCCTTGGTATGTACGATATTCTTCAGCTAACTTGACATCATCCTGTTCAGGGAAGAATTCCTTGAAGGAAGTGCGTAGAGGCTGGATGAATACCTTTCTTTGTTTATCAATCGTAAAGTTTTTGATATTACTGTATTTTTTGAAGAAATATCCAAAGCACAACAATACCATACGACGGCTATCCATCAGTGTTCCATCTAAGTCAAATAAGATAACTGGCTTATCTAATGGATGTGTATGTAGGTAGATATAGCCAAGTAAGGCAACCACTACACTAAGACCCGCCATGATGACATCATGTGTACCACGTACATCCCACTTGAATACGGTAGCCAAGAATGAAATTAAGCCAAACCACATAAATGTAGTAGCTGCTGTTTCACCACGTCTTCTTCCTTCACGGTAACGGTGGATTTCAAACCAGATAATCAAGAAACCGATAAAGTCTAGTGCGATTACAAACCATAATGTACGAGCAGCCATTGCTCGACCGATTCTTGTAATCGTAATCATCAACATCGCAAGTGGTGCTGTCATATCTAGTGCGCGGCGCCAACTCATGTAGTGTTCACGTGTATAAATCCATGTGCCTAACGCTACACCAATTAATCCACCTGTCGCATCATAACCACCATCCGTAATCAAGAAGATATATGGTGTATATTTCATATATTCAGAAAGATTACCTAATACCCAGAATAAACGGCTAAAGATAAATCCACCAGCAACACAGTATAAGAATAGCTCCACTGCTACGATACGTTTATAACCATGTTTCTTATTTTCTTTTAATAAGAATATAAATACTACAATTACAGCGAATAGCGCTGCCACGAGATATGTTGGAATGCGAAAATTCCCTATCTTCAATAAAGTTATATCATCGGGGAAAAATGTCATTTTATTCATCCTTTCCTACAAAACGAGAAAATCGTTCGTTGATTTCGGCAGCTCCACTATAGCCAGCTTCCTGTAATCTAAAGTTTCTAACTGCTGATTCAACTAATATAAAGGTATTACGTCCTGCACTCACTGGAATCACAATAGTTGGAACAAGCACACCTAAAATCTTAGTATAGCGTTGTGTTTCATCTCCGATACGGTTATATTCCGCATCTCTTTCAAATGGTACCATACGAATAACAAGTTTTACTTCAGCACGATCTGCGACCGCAGAAGCACCAAACATCTTTTCAACATTGATTACACCGATACCACGGATTTCTAGTAAACCCTTCGTAATTGCTGGTGCGTGTCCATAAATACTATTTTGGATATGTTGTACATCAACACGGTCATCTGAAATTAGCACCTGACCATCACGAATAAGGTCTAAAGCAGTTTCAGATTTACCCATTCCACTCTCACCAAGAATCATGACACCTAAACCATAGACTGACATTAAAACGCCAGACATCGTGTCGATTGGTGCTAACTTTTCATCCAAGAATGTAATCAAATCCGCAGTTAAACGATATGTTTCTAAATTTGTACGCAATACAGGGAAGTTGTTATGTATTGCGACTTCTCTTAGTATAGGTGGAATCTCATTTCCACTCGTAATAATAATACATGGAGTTAGACCATCCATTAAGAACTGGAATCTAGCTCGCTGGTCCTCCTCACTCATCGTTCGAATAAACTCTGATTCTTTATTACCGATGATAACGATACGACGAGGTTCCGTACTCTTAAACACACCGGCAAGTTCAAATCCAGGACGATTTAAGTCCTGAATGACTGTCCATCTATCTAAAGAAGAATCATCTCCTGTTAGTTGTTCTAACTGAAAGAAAGATACAATATCACGAATCCCTACTTTTTTCTCATAAGTTTTTTCTGACATATCGTCCTCCATCAATACTACTTATTATAACATGACTTATAAAT
>CALEMV010000014.1 GCA_937910655.1 uncultured Solobacterium sp. | reverse complement strand
CTCGGCGATGCAACTGAACTAAAAGGACGAGTGGTTGTTATCGGTGGTGGTAATATCGCTTGCGATGTTGCTAGGACAGCCATAAGACTTGGTGCAGATACCGTGGATATGTATTCCCTTGAAGAATATGAAAAGATGCCTTGCGGTGAAGAGGATAGAAGTGAGTGTGAACGTGATGGAATAACGATTCATGGTGGATGGGGACCAATCTCTATTTCAAAAAATGAAGATAATTGTGAAGCAATATCGTTTAGAAAATGCCTCAGAGTGATAGATGACGAAGGCAGATTTGCTCCAAGGTTTGATGATAATGATCGTGTGACTGTTAGATGTACCACCGTAATTTACTGTATAGGTCAAAAGGTAGAGTGGGGATCGATACTTGAAGGTACTGATGTTGAACTTAATGCAAATGGGACGGTAAAGGCGGATCCAGTTACATATCAGACGGACGAACCGGATATCTTTGTTGGAGGCGATGTTTACACTGGTCAGAAGTTCGCTATTGATGCGATTGCAGCAGGTAAAGAAGGGGCTGTGTCTCTTCATAGATTTGTACAGCCACGATCAAGCCTTACGATAGGGAGAGATTGCAGAAGCTTTGTTGAATTTAATAAAAAAGATATGAGCGTAAACGAAGAGTCATTCGATAATTCACCAAGAGAGAGAATTGGATATAATGAGGCACTGGCAAGGACGTTTAAAGATGAGAGAATCTCCTTTACCGAAGAGCAGGTCAAGAAGGAAACTTCAAGATGTTTATCATGTGGAGCCTCAATCGTAGACGAGAACAAGTGTATCGGATGCGGTGTATGTACTACAAAGTGTGGATTTGACGCAATTAAGCTACATCGTGAGCATCCAGAATGTTCCAATATGGTACCTAGCGAAGAAAAGATGAAACACATAATCCCATACGCAATTAAACAGGCAGTGAGAGTAAAGGTTGCAGGAAAGAAAGGTTAAATTCCATGCATGAACTTGGAGTGGTATTTCACATTATCGATGAACTGAAAGTTGTTGCAGAGGACAACAATGTGACCAGGTTTTCTAAAGTCGTCCTTGAACTTGGAGAGGTATCTTCTGTAATACCTTCATATCTTGAGGATTGCTGGAAATGGGCATCTGCAAAACATGAATTTGTTTCAAATGCGGAGCTCTTGATTGAAACTATTCCGGCAGTTACTTACTGTGAGACATGTGCTCGTGAATATTCAACCGTAAAGCATGGACGTACTTGCCCATATTGTGGGAGTGGGAATACTTATTTGATACGCGGGAATGAATTTATGATTAAGGAAGTAGAAGTACCAGAGGTTTAGAGATGGATAAAGTAAAGGTAATTGAAGTAAGGGAAAGCGTTTTTGCAAATAACGATAGAGAGGCGGATAGGGTACGAGAGAAACTAAAATCTAAGAAGACATGTTTAATAAATCTAATGTCATCACCTGGTGCTGGTAAGACCACTACTCTTCGCAGGTTAATTGGTGATTTGAGTACTGAAATTTCAATTGGGGTAATGGAGGCAGACATCGATTCTACTGTAGATGCGGAGGCTATCGCTGAAACTGGAGCAAAGGCTATACAGATACATACAGGTGGGATGTGTCATCTTGACGCTGGAATGACTGAGCAAGGGCTTGATGAGAT
>CALEMV010000013.1 GCA_937910655.1 uncultured Solobacterium sp. | reverse complement strand
AATGCAGGATTTTCACGATTTCACTCTTTGTATCAACGCTATGCACTCCACATGCACAGTCTGAGGAAATAAATCAACTGGTTGTACGAGTTCTAGTTTGTATCCATTGTCACTGAGTATCTTTACATCACGTGCAAGTGTTGCTGGATCACAGGATACATAGACTAGTCGCTTTGGTGAGATGGTTACTATAGCGTCTATTGTATCTTTTGAGCATCCTTTGCGTGGTGGATCAATAATCATTGCATCTGCTTGTATCTTTGATTTGATAATTTGTTGTGCACCTTTGGATGCGTCTGCATTGATGAATTTAATGTTTGTTATATTGTTATTTCCCGCATTGGTATTTGCATCACGGATTGCGTCTGCGACAATCTCAATACCATATACTTGCTTGGCTTGTTTTGCAGCGATGATACCCATTGTACCGGTACCACAATACAGGTCAATGAGCGTTTCATTACCTGTTAATCCTGCTAGTTCAATTGCCTTAGAATAGAGTTCTCGTGTTGCGTATGGGTTAATCTGATAGAACGATCTAGCACTGATTCTAAACGTACAATCAAGTAACTCTTCTTCGATGTAATGTCTTCCAGCCAGTAAGATTTCTTCGCCATCGAGGATAACATTATCCTCTCGTTTATTCACGATAGCGACAAGACTCTTAATCTGTGGGTACTTTGCTAGAACGTCTTTGATTAAGCTATCACTATTGTGAAATGGATAGTTTCTTACCACAAGTGCAACCATCACTTCCCCTGTATTATGCGCATGTTTAATCAATACATGTCGCACTTCTTTTGCACATGCAAGCATATCAAATTGTTTACGGAAGTAATTGGTTAGTTCATTTGATAAATCTGTCTGTACATGACATACATCATATTGCACAATACTATTGGAGTGTGGTGCATAGAACCCCATTTCTACCTTGTTATCATTGTATTGCACTGGTATCTGTACCTTATTACGATAATTCCAATGTGGTTCTACTTTGATAATTGGTTGTATTTCTACATCCATTCCTGCAATCTTATGGAAACAGTCTTTGACTTTATTTTCTTTGAACGTATTTTGTTCGTAACTATCCATATGCTGTAGTTGACAACCACCGCACTGTTTATACACAGAGCAGATTGGATTGATGCGATGAATTGATGGTTTTAGAATTTTGATAATACGACCGTAACCATAGTTCTTCTTCATTTTTGTGATGCCAATCTCTGCTTCTTCTCCATTTAGAAGACCTGGCACGAAAATGACGATACCGTTAATACGGGTAACGCCTGCACCATCTTCTGAATAACCTGTCGCTGTTGCGATATATCTCTCGTTCTTTTCCATCATCGTTTACATTCTAAAAAAGGGATATGTTGTATCCCTTATTGTTGAGTCTGCTGTGTTTGTTGTGTTGATTCTGTATTTTCAGTATTCTCTGTGTTTGGCTGCTCTTTCTGAGCCTGTGCTTCAGCAGCTGCAGCAGCTTCTGCTGCTTTTCTCGCTGCTACCGCATCTCTTAAGCTTTGCGCAACTTCCGCATTCTTAGGACTACTTACCAATTGGTATTGTGGGGCACTCATTGCGGATGTCTTTGTAAAGATACCGTAAATAAAGTTATCTTTATCACGTCCATCTTTCATATTAGATGTATGAATCTCTAAGTCATACATCTTCATATCATTGCCTTGTGAGAAGTATACATTTGGATCTAAGATTGCGACCACTGCCTCATAAGCACGTCCACTCACCTCTTGAACCACTTCTGCTGTTGACTCCTCTGCTACATCGACGTACACACGTAATGTACCAGTTGCTAGGTGTACACTATGACCTGTTACACCATCAAGTTTACCAACTGCTTCATCAACTTGTTTGAGTTGATCTTTGGTGATTGCTGGGTTTAAATCATTTTCATAACGGTTACCCAATACTGGTGAATGGGAATCCATATATGTCGATGCGAGCATCCAGCCAAAGTAAATCGCTGGCGCAAGAATCAATATCAAGCATACTGTAAATACAATATGCACAAGTTTTAATCTGGGTTTTCTGTTTTTCTGTGTCATATTACTCTCCACACTTATTGTATTCTTTTTCCAAGAAATACGCCAGTCTTAATCATGAATGCGTTTTTTGAGCTCTTCTTCTAAGATTTGAGATACCATTCCTGGGTTTGCCTGTCCCTTAGATTTCTTCATGACTTGTCCAACCAAGAAACCTACTGCACGACCCTTACCATTCTTGTAATCTTCGATTGCTTGTGCATTTGCGTCGAGCACTTCGTTAACCATTGCAGTTAACGCCGAACTATCGGAAACTTGTTTCAAGCCCTTTTCTTCAGCTGCTACTTCTGGATCCTTACCAAGCATTAAGTCATCACATAATTGTTTTGCTTGTGCGGAGGATACTTTACCTTCATCAACTAACGCAATCATCTTGGCAAGCATTTCTGGTTTTAATTCAGATTTCTCAATGCTTGTTTCATGTTTGTTAAGCCATGCGCTTACTTCGCCTAATAGCCAGTTGCACGCAGCTTTTGCGTTTGTTGTATACTTCATAACTTCTTCAAAGAACTTAGACATTTCCATATCAGCAATCAAAATACGAATGTCATGTTCACTTAAAGCATATTGTTTTGCATAACGTTCTTTTCTCGCTTCTGGAAGCTCTGGCATATGTTCTTGAATATCTTGAATCCAAGAAGGATCTAGTTGTATCGGGAAAATATTTGGCTCAGGGAAGAACTTATAATCCACAGAACCTTCCTTACGACGCATCATGACAGTAGTATTTGTCTTTTCGTCGTAACGACGTGTTTCCTGATGAATCACTTCACCTGCTTCTAACAGTTCCTTTTGACGTTGAATTTCATACTCTACAGCTTTACCGACGTGGGAGATAGAGTTTAAGTTCTTAATTTCGTTTTTTACACCTAACTTATCTGAACCCTTTGGTGCGATAGAAACGTTAACGTCACAACGCATGGAACCTTCTTCCATCTTACAGTCGGATACACCGATATAGAATAGTGTTTGACGAAGTGCTTCAACGTAAGCTTCTGCTTCTTCTCCTGTCTTCATATCTGGACAGGAGACGATTTCGATAAGTGGAGTTCCAGCACGGTTAAAGTCTAATAAGGAGAACTTTGTTAAGTGGAACTGCTTAGCTGTATCTTCTTCCATGTGGATACGCTCGATACGTATCTTCTTCTTTCCAGCACTTGTGTTAATTTCAATATATCCATTTCTTCCGATTGGATGGAATTGTTGGGTAATCTGGAATCCCTTTGGTAAGTCTGAATAGTAATAGTTTTTACGATCAAACTTTACAAGTGGATCAATTTCTAAGTGTAGTGCAGTACATGCTTGAATGGCTTTCTTAACTGCTTCTACATTCACTGATGGAAGTGTGCCTGGATGACCTAAGTCGATCTCATTCACACAAGTATTTGCTTTGCGGCCAAAGGAAGTTGGCGCACCAGAGAACATCTTTGTGTTTGTCTTTAACTGACAGTGAATTTCAATACCTATGGTTGCTTCGTATTCCATTATTTCACCTCCGTCTGCAAATCCTTTAAACCTGTAATATCTTCAATTGCCTTTGCAATTGTAAACATTGTGCTCTCATGCCATGCTGGGCATGTTAGGTTTACACCAATTGGACAACCTTCTTCAAATCCCATTGGGACTGTCATCGATGGATCACCAGAGAAGTTTGCCATTGCCATGTAGTTTTCTGCTACTAAGTAGTCAGTTGATAACTTATCATCATTATTGATTTCATCGATGAATGGTGCGATTGTGCCACTGGCTGGAGCGAGAATACAATCGTATTCTTTAAAGCATTCCTTCATCGCATTCACAATTAAACGTCTAACCTTCTGTGCCTTACGGAAGATACGCTCTTGGTTCGCTTCAAATAAACCATAGGATCCAATCACAAATCTTCTACGAATCAAAGGTCCAAAGCCCTTTGTACGTGAGTTTGTCATGATTTCCTGCATATCTGCACCATCTTCACGCACACCGAAACGAATACCATCTAAGTTAGAGTGATTGGAAGCAGCTTCGCAGTTAGCGATTGTATAGTACGTAGGCAAGATTGCATGCATGAGCTTATCATCAAAGTGATACGTATCTACCACAGCACCTGCTGCCTTGAGCTTATCTACAAGTTCGTTAAATAGCTTGACTGTTTCTGGATTTGAGACACTATCGATGACATTACCAAGTATCGCAATCTTCTTGCCTTGAATACTATCATTAAGTGCTTCTGTATACTGTTCCACTGGACGATTTGAAGAAGTAACATCTAAATCATCACGTCCTGCTAGTACTTCTAATGTAATGCATGCATCTTCAACGGATCTTGTAAAGTAACCTACATGATCTAAAGAGGATGCGTATGGAATAATACCGTAACGGCTGATTCTTCCGTATGTTGGTTTTACACCAACAACACCGCAATAAGATGCAGGCTTTCTTACAGAGTCACCTGTATCTGAACCGATTGCCATTGGTACAACACCTGCTGCCACAAGTGCTGCTGAACCACCAGAGGATCCACCTGTCATACGACGTGTATCCCATGGGTTGTGTGCTGCACCTGTAAAGCATGTTAAGTTTGTACCACCCATCGCAAGTTCATCCATGGATGCCTTTGCGATACATACTGCACCTGCTTCACGCAATTTCTTTGTGATTGTCGCATCATAGATTGGAAAGTAGTTAGAGAGAATACGTGAACCTGAAGTTGTACGAATTCCCTTTGTATTTACGTTATCTTTAATTGCGATTGGAACACCATGCAGTAAACCACCTTCTGGTAGTTGTGCTAATTGATCCTTTGGATCAA
>CALEMV010000012.1 GCA_937910655.1 uncultured Solobacterium sp. | reverse complement strand
CCGATGGGTAAGGAAAGCTTTGTTGAGATCGGCATCTTACAAAAACCAATCCAATGGGATAAGGATACGGTACAAATCATCTTCCTATTATCTATGAAGGAGAAGGGCGATGATACCATGCCTGCATTCTATAAAGTACTCAGTCAGATTGTGAGTTCTGACGAATACACAAAGGACCTAATCCGTACACAAAGCTTTTATAAGCTACATGAAATTATTCTGAAGATTGAAGAAGAATCCGTATAATGAATTTCCATTTCTAAATTGAAAAAAGTGAACTGTTCTCGATTGTTGAATAGATGGACAATATAGATACAGGCGAAAGGAGACAAAAATGTTTGCAAAAGAATTAACGATTTTCACGGATAAAGTTTATCGTGATAAGTATGAGGCAATTGAAGACATTGCACATTTACCAAATGAATTTGTAAATAATAACGATGAGTATGCTAAGGCTGTTATTGACCGTGAAAACGTAATCGCAACCTATATTGGTTATGGTATTGCAATCCCGCATGCAATCTCAGCTGCAGTCAATCAAGCATTTGTTATCTATGTGAAATTCTTGAATGGATGTCCATGGACAAATGAAGATGGAGAAGACAGGGTGGATCACATGATGATGATTGGTGTACCTGCTGATAAAGGATCTACGCAACATTTGAAGATTCTAGCAGAGCTTAGTAAGAATTTAATGCATGAAGATTTCCGTGAGAAATTCTTAAATACAAAGAGCCCTGAAGAGTCTTACGAACTTTTGAAATCGATTGAAAAGGAGATGGAAGTATGAAATTAGTAGCAGTAAGTGCATGTACAGCAGGTATCGCACATACGTACATGACACAAGAAGCAATCGAGCAGGAATGCAAGAAGAGAGGCATTGACTGCAAGGTTGAAACACAAGGTGGTATGGGTATCAATAATGAGTTGGAACAAGATGAAATCGATGCGGCTGATGTCGTTATTCTAGCTATCGCAATTGGCATCGAAGGCGATGAACGCTTTGATGAAAAACGTGATGCAGGTAAGGTTATCGAAGTTGATCCAACACAAGCAATCAAAGATATCAAGAAATTAATTGATAGAGCGGAGGCTTTGGCAAATGAGTGAGATGAATCATAAGTTGAAAGAAACTGGACGTAGTATATTTAAAGCATTTAATACGGGTATCTCATATTTCTTACCAGTTATTATCGCTGGTGGTATGTTATTCTCATTTACTTTATTTACAGGTCATATCGAGAATGGTGCAATCATTCCAAGCAATCAGTTCTGGCAGAATGTGTATAGCTTAGGTATTGCCGGCTTCTCCATGATGGTTCCGGTTATCTGCGGATATATCGCTTACGCTATCGCTGGAAAACCTGCATTAGCTCCAGGTTTGATTATGGGTTATGTCGCAAATAATCCTATCGGAGAAGAACAATTATCTACAGGATTTATTGGAGCTTTACTATTAGGTTTTATCGTAGGTTACTTCGTTAAGTGGATGAAGACTTGGAAGGTTATTGACTCCTTGAAGCCAATGATGCCTACATTCTTTATTCCTCTATTAACGACATTTGTCGTTGGTATCTTCTACATCTATGTTTTAACAGGACCTATCAATGCGTTTGTACAGGTTATCGTTGATGTAATGAATGGCCTAAGTGGAACAAATGCAATCTTGTTAGGACTTGGAATTGGACTATTAGCAGCAGCTGACTTTGGCGGTCCATGTTCAAAGGCTGCAACAGCATTCACACTTGCATTAATGGCTGAAGGTATCTACGGCCCTAACGGTGTGTTCCGTATGTGCTGTGCAATTCCTCCACTCGGTATGGGTCTTGCGTCATTTATC
Organism: uncultured Solobacterium sp.; assembly: GCA_937910655.1. Taxonomy (GTDB): domain Bacteria; phylum Bacillota_I; class Bacilli_A; order Erysipelotrichales; family Erysipelotrichaceae; genus Bulleidia. The sequence goes on along the minus strand of CALEMV010000012.1, from coordinate 12,582 downwards.
TTAAGAAAGCATTATACAAAGGCAGATCGCTCTGTAGGTATCTCTGCATTCTTACTATCCTCAGGTGGTATCACAGAAGGTGCTTGGCCATTTGCAGGTAAAGACTTCAAGCATACTTGGATTGCATGTGCAATCGGTACAGCAATCGCTGGAGCATTAGGTATGGTACATGGTGTATCTTCCGTTGTAGCGTTTGGTGGTATCGTTGCGATTACTGGTGTCATCGAAGGACAAGTTTGGTATGTAGTAGATATGTTAATTGGTGCACTGATTATCGTGGCAATCTTAGCAGTCACAAAGAAACCATTAACAGAGGAAGAATTGGCAGAAGGTAATAAATAATCTAGAAAGCATAACCGCAATTATGCGATAAGGGATGTGGCATTGTGTCACATCCTTTGCTGTTTTTAAGAACTCAATTTTAGGTTCTGTAATTAGATATTTCCTCTTTGGATAGGAAATAAAAACACTTTAGATTTATTTGTATCTGAAGTGTTTTGAGGATCTCTAAAATATGTAATAGAAGATGACTATTCTTTGATTTCTGAATCAATTTTATGCAGTGTATCAGATAGTATCTCTTTTCTAAGCGAAGTTAGCCATGAAGAGAATTGTACAACATCAAATGCATAGGTTTGGTTGAGTTCATATTCATTCTCTGACCATGTATCAATTGGTGATTCGTTATGCTGGATAACTGCTTCTAGCTTATCTAAGGCTTTATATATTTTGGATTCTAGTGTTTTTTGTTGGTTCATCTCGTTATATAGTTCTGTCATTCGTGTTGAGATGTTTTCAGGGAGAGTGTTAACCCATTGCGATAATAATGAATCTTCAATATCACGGTCATGATCCGTTTTGAGGAATGTTGGGATATCGCCGGTAAAACATTCGCCTAAATCATGAATTAAGCACATACTGATTACTTTATCAATATCTGCATTGGGGAACTCATCCTTTAAAAGAAAGGCCATGAGGGAAATTCTCCAACTATGTTCGGCAACACTCTCGATGCGTCTTTTACTCGTCGTGCAGTGACGTGTGGTATCTTTCAATCTTTCAGCAATATGCAATATCTCTAAATATTCTCTCGGATTCATGGGTAGGCTCTCTTCTAAAATCTATACTTGTAATGAAATCTTGTATTCATTTGAAACTATCCTCCTTAGTATATAACGTCATGGAGTTTAAGGTGTATATTTTCCTTTGCGTAGATCTTGAAATTTTTGTGGTGTTGATAGGGGAATCGGGTTGAGAATACAATAATGCAAATGGAACTTGACATTATAAAAATGCATGGTATCATATCATCGTTATCAAATACCACAGACAGTAACGGCGTATGCTTAATAAGGTTACCGAGGTAGATGAAAGTTCATATCAATGTACTTTTGCTCTCGCTGTCTGCGAGGGCTTTCTTTCTAAATGTGTATTCGATAACAGAGAATAGGAAGGTGAAGTATGAATCAGACTGTATTAGAGTCTAAGCAGGGTGTCGTTTCCGAAATTAAGGAAAAATTCACTAACTCTTCATCAACTATCGTTGCCGAGTACCGTGGCCTCTCAGTTGCTGAGGTTACTGAACTCCGTAGAGCATTACGTGCTGAAGGTGTTGAACTTAAGGTTTATAAGAACACATTAGCTAGTAAGGCTGCTGAAGATGCAGGATATGGCGATCTTAAGGATTGCTTAACAGGTCCTAACGCATTGGCATTCGGTGGTGATGAAACTGGTGCTGCTCGTGTAATGGCTAAGTTTGCTAAGAAGCACAAGGCATTAGTTCTTAAGGGTGGTATTGTTGAAGGTAAGGTTGTTGATCTCAACACAGTAAATGAACTCTCTGCATTACCAAACAGAGAAGGCATGCTCAGCATGTTGCTATCTGTATTGAACGCTCCAGTATCTTCATTCGCACGTGCTGTGAATGCTGTTGCTGAAGCAAAACCAGCTAACGGAGCTGCTCCGGTTGCTGAAGAAGTAAAAGAAGCTGCTGAGGCAGCTGCCTAAGAAAGAAATAGAAGAGGAGAAATTAATCCATGGCAAAGTTAACACAGGAAGATATCCTAGCATATCTTGATGAAGCTACAATTCTTGAACTAAATGAACTCGTAAAGGCTATTGAAGAGAAGTACGGCGTTTCTGCTGCTGCTCCAGTAGCAGCTGCTGCTCCAACAGAAGCTGCTGCAGCTGCTCCTACAACAGTTAATGTTGTATTAGCTGCCGCTGGTGACTCTAAGGTAGGCGTAATTAAGGTTGTTCGTGAAATCACAGGTCTTGGACTTGTTGATGCTAAGAAGCTCGTTGATGGAGCTCCTGCAACAATCAAGGAAAACGTTGCTGCTGAAGAAGCTGAAGAACTCAAGAAGAAGCTCACAGATGCTGGTGCAACTGTTGAATTCAAGTAATCTAGAAAATAACAGAAAACACATGAAAAGCCGAATAATCAATTGTTCGGCTTTTCGGGTATTAGAAAGGAACGGTTAATGGCACATTATTTTACCGATAACCGAAATCTGGATGAGAACCGGAAGGAACATACTTTCCGGTTTTTAGACCGTTTATATATCTTTACGACTGACAACGGTGTATTCTCAAAAACAGGTGTGGACTATGGAAGTTATGTCTTACTGAAAGCAATCAGCAAAGAAGAACTCCATGGTAAGGTCTTGGATATGGGTTGTGGATATGGAACGCTAGGTATCATTACAAAATCATTATTTCCTAGCTGTGAAGTCGCAATGGCAGATATCAATCCACGTGCTGTAGAACTGGCACAATTAAACTGTGGATTGAACCAAGTAGAGTGTACTGTGCTTGTTTCGGATGGATATGCTGAAATCAAAGGCCAATATCATTTTATTATTACCAACCCTCCGATTCGAACAGGAAAGAAAGTTATCTATAAAATGTTCGAGGATGCATATAGTCATCTAACAGCAGGTGGTTCTATCTATGCAGTTATCCGAAAACAACAAGGCGCAGAAAGTGCTAAGAAAAAGTTTGCGGAAATATTTGGAAATTGCGAGGTAATCTCTAAGGATCGAGGGTACTATATTTTGCAAAGTAGGAAGTTGACGGAATAAAAAAGTTGTTCTATTATAGTAAATTGCAAAAGAGTCGAATAGGGATGGGGTTATTCTACCCTTTTTCGACATTTCTGGCGGTGCAGGCGAAAGGATGGCGAACAAATGGAAAATAAGCAGACATACCACGTTGTGCATTATGGCAACAAGGCAACTCGTAGAGATTATTCTAAAGTTAGCAGTGGTCTAGATCTACCTGATTTGGTAGAAATTCAGACTGCAGCTTTTGATTGGTTTTTAAGAGACGGTATTAAAGAAGTATTTAACGATGTATATCCAATTTCAAACTATGCGGGTAACATTCGTTTGAAGTTCCTAGATTATGAATTTGGGGAACCAAAGTATTCAATTAGTGAATGCAAATACAGAGAAGTAAATTACAGCGCTCCTCTTAAGGGTAAGATGGAGTTAGAAGTTATGGATCCAGAAACTGGTGAAGTAATCACAAAGAATGAAGAGGTCTTCTTGGGAGACTTCCCTTTAATGACGCCAACAGGCACATTCATTATCAATGGTGCTGAGCGTATTATCGTATCTCAGATTGTTCGTTCTCCAGGTGCGTACTTTGATATTGAATCAGAAGAGCGCACAGGTCGTGATACATATAAATGCGAGTTGATTCCAAGCCGTGGAACATGGTTGGAATTTATGAGTGATGATAAAAAAGCTGCACTTGGCCGTATTTTAAACGTATCAATTGACCGCAGAAGAAAAGTATTAAGTTCAATCCTATTCAAGGCAATTGGTTTATCCTTGAACCTTGAACGTGGTGAAAATGCATTTGATACAACAAACATGAAGAAGTTCTTAAAGGCATTAAACTTACCTGTACATTCAGATGTTATCGTGCCAGAAGAAGAACGTGAATTCCAGAATGACTACATGTTATTGTATACAGCTATCTTTGGAAATTACGAAGAAGTGCGTAATACACTTGCGGCAGATAAGACAAAGACTAAGAATGAAGCGCTCTTAGCTGTCTATGAAAACCAGCGTGCTGATGAAATCGCAACAATTGATGGTGCGGTTACTTTAATGGACGCTAAATTTTTCGACTATAGAAGATATGACTTAACAAAGGCAGGTCGTTATAAGGTTCATAAGAAGTTAAGTGTCTTAGACCGTATGGAAGGCCTATCTCTTGAAAAGGATTTAGTAAGTGCTGAAGGCAAGACTCTTGTAAAGAAGGGTGTTGTGATTGATAAGGAATTAAGAAATGAGTTACGTGCCGAAATTGATAAGGGTATCAATTGCCGTGCGTTACCATTTACACATACATTCTCACACCCATCTACAGCAGTAATGGATACATCTTGGAAGAATAGCTTAGTAGGACGTATCTTAGCAGTTGATTTAGATGGTAAGACAGAACGTACAACATTAGAAATGGGTACAGTTCTTACAGAAGAAGATGTAAAGGCTATCGCTAAGGAATTTAAGCAGGTAACTGTTTACTCTGGTATTATCGCTTCCCCTATTAAGGTAACAAACGATAATGTGAATGCAGTTCTTGACTACGGTTCCCGTATGTTTGAAATCGGCCGTGTTACATTAAACGGTGAAGATCTAACAAACGCTGATGGCGAAGTAATGTGTCCAACTTACTTACCGGAAGTTGAACTGACTAAGCTTTCTACAGCTGATCAAGAAACAATCGTAGCTGAGGCTACAAACCATTCAGGTGAAGTAACTATTTGGCTAGTAGGTGCATGTGTACAGGAAGTAACTGTAATGCAAGAAGGTCACCCAGTGAACTTGATTGGTATTGACCCATTAAATGACAGACACACAATCACAATGAGTGATATGTATGCTTTATATAACTACGAACTTACAATGTTCGATGGTGTAGGTTCTCAAGATGATATCGATATGCTTGGCAACCGTCGTATCCGTACAGTTGGTGAATTAATTCAGAACCAATTCCGTATTGGTTTATCACGTATGGAACGTGTTGTTAAGGAAAGAATGTCTATCGCAGATACAGCAAACTTAACACCAAAGCAACTAACAAATATTCGTCCATTAACAGCTGCGATTAAGGAGTTCTTCTCCTCATCTCAGTTATCTCAGTTTATGGATCAGGAAAACCCACTTGCGGAGTTATCGAACAAGCGTCGTATTTCTGCGTTAGGACCTGGTGGTCTTACACGTGAACGTGCTGGCTTCGAAGTGCGTGATATTCACAACTCTCACTATGGACGTATCTGTCCAATTGAGACACCTGAAGGACCAAATATCGGTTTGATTTCTTACCTTACAACTTATGCAAAGGTAAATGAATATGGCTTCATCGAAACTCCATACCGTAAGGTTGTGGATGGCAAAGTTACAGATGAAATTAAGTACATGCCAGCAGACGAAGAAAATGATCACGTAATCGCTCAGGCAAACGAGATCAAGGATGGTCAGCTTGTAGGCGATAAGATTATCGCTCGTATCAAGGGTGAAACTGTGATGGTTGACCGTAGCCAAGTTGACTACGCCGACGTATCTCCACGTCAGATCGTTTCTGTAGCGACTGCGTGCGTTCCATTCTTGGAAAACGATGACTGTACTCGTGCCCTCATGGGTGCCAACATGCAGCGTCAGGCCGTACCTCTTATGAATCCACATAGTCCATTTGTTGGTACAGGTATGGAACATGTGATTGCACGTGACTCAGGTTCTGCTTGTGTTGCGACAGGTCCAGGTGTTGTTACATATGTTGACGCAACAAAGGTTGTTGTGGCTGAAGATAATGGTAATGAGAAGACATATGAACTAACGAAGTATCGTCGTTCTAACGCTTCTACTTGCTTAAATCAAAGACCTATTGTTTGGGATGGTGAACGTGTTGAACGTGGCACAATCCTTGCAGATGGTCCAGCGATGGAAAATGGTGAACTTGCTTTAGGTCAAAACGTTACAATCGCGTTTATGACATGGCATGGTTATAACTATGAAGATGCGATTATCATGTCTGAAAAGATGCAATCGCAAGACTACTACACATCTGTACATATTGAAGAATATGACATCGAATGCCGTGAAACGAAGTTAGGTCCAGAAGAGATTACTCGTGATATTCCTAACGTCGCTGAAAGTGCATGTCGCAACCTTGATGGTCGTGGTATCGTCATGGTCGGTGCAGAAGTGAAGGAAGGAGATATCCTTGTTGGTAAGGTTACTCCTAAGGGTCAAACAGACCAAACTCCAGAAGAGAAGTTATTGATGGCTATCTTCGGTGAGAAGTCACGTGAAGTCCGTGATAACTCCTTGAAGGTACCACATGGTGGTGCTGGTATTGTTCACAGTATCCGCGTATTCAAGCGTAAGGAAGACCATGAACTTCCACCAGGAGTAAATGAAGTTGTTAAGGTTTATATCGTTCAGAAACGTAAGATTTCTGAGGGTGATAAGATGGCTGGACGTCACGGTAACAAGGGTGTCATCTCTCGTATCAACCCAGTTGAAGATATGCCATATATGTCAGATGGAACTCCTATCGACATTATGTTGAACCCATTCGGTGTACCATCACGTATGAACATCGGACAGGTATTAGAGGTTCATCTTGGTTTCGCTGCGAAGAAGTTAGGCGTTAAATTTGCGACTCCAGTATTCGACGGTGTTTCTAACACAGACCTACGTGACATCATGAAGGAATCTAACTCTTCACCAGATGGTAAGTATGTTCTATATGATGGACGTACAGGTGAGGCATATGACGACCGTATCTCAGTTGGTGTCATGTATATGATTAAGCTTGCGCACATGGTCGACGATAAGTTACATGCACGTGCAACTGGTCCATACTCACTCGTTACACAGCAGCCATTAGGTGGTAAGGCACAAAATGGTGGTCAGAGATTTGGTGAGATGGAAGTTTGGGCTCTTGAAGCATATGGTGCATCTCATGTATTACAAGAAATCTTGACTGTGAAGTCAGATGATATTGCTGGACGTACAAAGACATACGAAGCAATTGTGAAGGGCAAGGATATGCCAGAACCTGGTATTCCTGAATCATTCCGTGTATTAGTACACGAATTGCAGGCTCTTGCGATTGATGTACGTATGATGGATGACGCTGGCAATGAGATGGATCTCAAGCAGATGGAACAGGAAGAACTTAAGGAAGAAACAACACTTGATTTCGACCCATCAACACTTGTAAATGACGCGGAATCAAACGAAGATTTAACAATTAAAGATGAATTAGATGAAGAAATTCCTGAAGCAGCGACCGTAGGGTTCGATGACTTTGGGGAAGAAGATCAATAAGGAGGATGCTTAGATGAATATTAATAACTTTACAGCGATTAAAGTCGGTCTGGCATCACCAGAGAAAATCCTTGCTTGGTCATATGGCGAAGTAAAGAAGCCAGAAACAATCAACTATCGTTCTCAGAAGCCTGAGCGTGATGGTTTATTCTGCGAACGCATTTTCGGTCCTACAAAGGACTGGGAGTGCGCTTGCGGAAAGTTCAAGAAGATTCGTTATCAAGGCGTAGTCTGCGATCGTTGTGGTGTTGAAATCACAAAGGCTAGCGTACGTCGTGAACGTATGGGTCATATTGAACTTGCTGCTCCAGTAGCACATATTTGGTATTTACGTGGAATTCCTTCCCGTATGGCACTTCTATTAAACGTAGCGCCTAAGTCATTAGAAGAAGTTGTGTACTTCGTATCTTGGATCGTAACTGACCCAGGTGATACAAATCTTGAATACAAACAGATTCTTTCTGAGAAGGAATACCGTGAGAATAACGCTATCTATGGTGCTGGTAGCTTCGTTGCACAAACAGGTGCAGAAGCAATTAAGACACTATTAGAGCAGTGTGACGTTGAAGCTGAATATACAGCAATTATGTCTGAACTTGAAAAGTCTAGTGGTGATAAGCGCAAGAAGTTAATCAAGCGTTTAGAAACAGTAGAAGCATTCCGTAACTCTGAAAACAAGCCAGAGTGGATGGTATTAACTGTATTACCAGTTATCCCACCAGATCTTCGTCCAATGTTACAGTTGGATGGTGGTCGTTTCGCTACTTCTGACTTAAACGATTTATATCGTCGTGTTATTACTCGTAATAACCGTTTAAAGAAGTTACTTGAACTTGGAACTCCTGCAATCATCGTTCAAAACGAAAAGCGTATGTTACAGGAAGCTGTCGATGCGTTAATTGATAACGGTCGTCGTTCCAAGGCAATTACAGGTGCTGGTGGACGTGCACTTAAGTCTCTATCTCACTCCTTAAAGGGTAAGCAGGGACGTTTCCGTCAGAACTTATTAGGTAAGCGTGTCGACTTCTCTGGTCGTTCCGTTATCGCAATTGGACCATACCTTAAGATGTGGCAGTGTGGATTACCTAAGGAAATGGCAATTAACTTATATAAGCCATTTGTAATTAACGAATTAGTAAACTTACAGATTGCGTCTAACCCTAAGACAGCTGAGAAGTTGATTGGTCGTCAAGATCCACGTGTTTGGGATGTTGTGGAAAAGGTTATTGCGAACCACCCAGTATTCTTAAACCGTGCACCTACACTTCACCGTTTAGGTATTCAGGCGTTCTTCCCACGCTTAGTTGAAGGTCGCGCAATTCGTGTGCATCCGTTAGTATGTCCTGCGTTCAATGCGGACTTCGACGGTGACCAGATGGCTGTCCATCTCCCATTAAGTGAGATGGCAAGAGCTGAAACTGAAGTCTTGATGTTAGGTTCTAACAATATCTTAGGTCCTAAGGATGGTAAGCCTATCGTTACACCTGGACAGGACTTAGTATTAGGTAACTTCTACTTGAACATGGAAGAAACAGCGGAAGAGTTCAAGAAGAAGGCAGATGCTCTAGAACAGCTTGGTGAAAAGACTGAAGCAGCAAGATGGAGAAGATATAGTGAGAATGAAGGACACGTATTCAAGGATGTCAACGAAGTAATGATGGCATACCAGACAGGTGTTGTTCACTTACATAACCGTATCGCTCTTCCTGCTAGAGCAGTTAATAAGACAGGCTTTACAGAAGAACAAAATAACAAGTACTTATTAACAACAGTTGGTAAGATTATCTTTAACGGTGTATTCCCTGCAGATTTCCCATACCTCAATGAGGTAACTCCAGAAAATCTAAAGGCAACACCAGATTCAGAGTTTGTTCCACTAGGTACAGATATCAAGAAGGAATTTGCTGGCCATAAGGTAGCATCTGAATTCAAGAAGAAGGACTTAGGAAACTTGATTGCGGCTGTCTTTGACCACTATAAGACAAATGGTACATCAGACATCTTGGACAGCTTGAAGGATATGGGATACCTCTATTCAACATTAGCGGGTATGACTGTAGCCCTCAGCGATATCTCTGTCGCACCTAATAAGGAAGCGTTAGTGGCTGAAGGTCGTAAGAAGGCTGAACAGTTCAACATGTTACGTGACAGAGGTCTATTAACACCTCAGGAATGGGAAGCTAAGTTCTCCTCACTCTGGAATGATGTTAAGAACGATGTTGGTAACAACTTGATGGAATCCATGGCACGTATGAACCCAATCAACATGATGGCGGTATCTGGTGCCCGTGGTAACAAGAACCACTTTACACAGTTAGCTGGTATGCGTGGATTAATGGCTCGTCCTACACAGTCTAAGTCCCGTAAGGAATACCAACCATCTATTATCGAAGTTCCAATTTACTCATGTTTCCGTGAAGGTATGAGCGTATCAGAGTTCTTTATCTCCACTCACGGTGTACGTAAGGGATTAACAGATACAGCCTTGAAGACTGCTGAATCTGGATACTTAACACGTCGTCTTGTCGATGTTGCGCAAGAAGTTATCATCGGAGAAGAAGACTGTGGAACAGAACGTGGATATCTTGTTAAGAATATTTACGAAGATAAGATTCTGCGCCCGGATGAAAAGCCAGTATTAATTGAAGGTTTATTCGATCGTATCGTTGGACGTTACACACAAAAACCAATCTTAGATCCTAAGACAGGCGAAGTGATTGTTGATGGCGATACATTAGTAGATGAAGACTTAGCACAGAAGGTTGTTGCGGCTGGTGTTGAAGAAGTTTACATCCGTAACGTATTCACATGTGAATCTACAAATGGTATCTGCCGTAAGTGCTATGGCCGTAACATGGCTACTGGTAACCTCGTCGAAGAAGGTGAAGCTATCGGTATCATGGCCGCTCAGGCGATTGGTGAACCTGGTACACAGTTAACAATGCGTAACTTCCACACTGGTGGTGTTGCGACACAAAACGGTGATATTACACAGGGTCTTCCTCGTGTAGAAGAATTGTTCGAAGCACGTGCACCTAAGGGATTAGCTGTCATCTCTAAGATTGATGGTGAGATCACGGATGTTCACGACAATGAAAACAAGACAGGTACAGTTATTGTTGTATCTAATGAAAATGAATCTATCGAACACAAGTGTGACTTAACACAAGTGAAGCGTCAGAACTTAAATATCGGCGATCACGTATCTGCTGGTGATAAGTTAACTGAAGGTCCAATCGCTCCTAAGGAACTATTGGAAGTAGCTGGTGTAAGAGCTGTACAGGAATATATCTTGAAGGAAGTTAAGAAGGTTTACTCTTCTCAGTCCATCGATATTTCTGATAAGCACTTGGAAGTAATGATCAAGCAGATGTTAAAGAAGGTCATCGTTATCGAAGGTAATGATTCAGGCTTAAGTGCTGGACAAACATTATCACTCGCTAATATGAACGCAATTAACGAAGATCTGTTGTTCGATGGAAAGAAACCAGCGAAGTTCGGTCCATTACTCTTAGGTATCTCCAAGTCAGCTGTTGAAACAGATTCATTCTTATCTGCTGCATCCTTCCAGGAAACAACAAGAGTTCTTACAGAAGCTGCAGTTAGAGGTAAGGTTGATAAACTTGAAGGTCTTAAGGAAAATGTTATCATCGGTAAACTTATTCCAGCCGGAACAGGTAGAAACTTTGACCGTGAAACATCACGTCGTATTGAAGAACGTGCAATGGAACTCAAAGAAATTCGTGAAGAAAAGGCTAGAGAACTCGCAGAAGCAACTGCAAACAGATTGCCTGATGAGATTCTCGGAAGTAACGCGGATGTGCATGTAAGTAGTGCAGAATCTGCTCTTGCTTTAGCTGAACGTATGAAGTCAGAACATAACTTTGATTTCTAATGAATGCATGAAATGAAGCAGTCTGGAAACAGGCTGCTTTTTTCTATGCAGGCATGAAAAAAATTTTGAAAAAAGTAATAAAAAACATTGACATCGAAATAGATACTTGGTATATTAATACAGCACTCTTCGGAAGGAGAGAGGCAGAGATCTTTGAAAACTGAACAGGAATAAGACACATAAACAACGTCAAGCAAAACTTATACGAAGCAAAAGACTTCGTAAAATAAAAGAGTCAATCAAATGAAGAGTTTGATCCTGGCTCAGGATGAACGCTGGCGGCGTGCCTAATACATGCAAGTCGAACGCTGGAAATCTAGCTTGCTAGATTGAAGGAGTGGCGAACGGGTGAGTAATACATAAGCAACCTACCCACGAAGACTGGGATAATCTCTGGAAACGGGGACTAATACCGGATAGGTAATCGGAAGGCATCTTCTGATTATTAAAGGTTAAAAACACTGGTGGATGGGCTTATGGCGCATTAGTTAGTTGGTGAGGTAATGGCCCACCAAGACGATGATGCGTAGCCGGCCTGAGAGGGTGAACGGCCACATTGGGACTGAGACACGGCCCAGACTCCTACGGGAGGCAGCAGTAGGGAATTTTCGGCAATGGGGGAAACCCTGACCGAGCAACGCCGCGTGAGTGATGACGGCCTTCGGGTTGTAAAGCTCTGTTGTAAGGGAAGAACGGTAGATAGAGAATATCTAAGTGACGGTACCTTACCAGAAAGCCACGGCTAACTACGTGCCAGCAGCCGCGGTAATACGTAGGTGGCGAGCGTTATCCGGAATTATTGGGCGTAAAGGGTGCGTAGGCGGCCTGTTAAGTAAGTGGTTAAATTGTTGGGCTCAACCCAATCCAGCCACTTAAACTGGCAGGCTAGAGTATTGGAGAGGCAAGTGGAATTCCATGTGTAGCGGTAAAATGCGTAGATATATGGAGGAACACCAGTGGCGAAGGCGGCTTGCTAGCCAAAGACTGACGCTCATGCACGAAAGCGTGGGGAGCAAATAGGATTAGATACCCTAGTAGTCCACGCCGTAAACGATGAATACTAAGTATTGGGGAAACTCAGTGCTGCAGCTAACGCAATAAGTATTCCGCCTGTGGAGTATGCACGCAAGTGTGAAACATAAAGGAATTGACGGGGGCCCGCACAAGCGGTGGAGTATGTGGTTTAATTCGACGCAACGCGAAGAACCTTACCAGGCCTTGACATCCCTTGCAAAGCTGTAGAGATACAGTAGAGGTTATCAAGGAGACAGGTGGTGCATGGTTGTCGTCAGCTCGTGTCGTGAGATGTTGGGTTAAGTCCCGCAACGAGCGCAACCC
>CALEMV010000011.1 GCA_937910655.1 uncultured Solobacterium sp. | reverse complement strand
GATGATGTTCTAATGCATTCATAGATTTAAAGTAATTCAACATCCCTTGAATGCCTTGAATCAAGAACATTTCATCAATCAACTCTTGTGCAGTTAAAGTTCTTCCCTTTTTTGCATTCAAAAGAATTTCTCTTAAATCTTTAATTTGAGACATTGGTAGACGTTCTTCATGAATACACATTGCTAGAGCTTCTTTCATGTATGCATGTTCACGACGTATCACAAGAGGATCGAAAGATGGTTTTATGGTATCTACATATTCAATGCCAAGTGAAAAAGAACATTGCTTTTTCACCTGTTCTAATATCACATTCAATTCTAGACTACCAATTACACTCATATAAACTCCTATTTGATTTGTTTACTTTCTTCCACAAAGCCATTCTCTTTTAACCAGTTTTCAACTGCATTTCTCTGTAAGTCTGTTAATGACTTTGTATCTTCTCCCAACTTGGAGAAACCCTCACTACTAAATAGTGGGCCTAAGTAATCTTTAGCAACCATTTCTGTAACTTGATTGACTTGTTTGATTAAAGAATTTTCTACAATATAACTTCCATTTTTAAATAGTGGTGTATGTAATAACACTGTTATCACAACAATCCACACAAACGCTTCTAGTACTCCAAAGGCAGCTCCTAATAGTGCACTGACTGCATGTAAACCTGGCACTTTATGTACACCCTTTGCAATTCGATCAACCATAAAGAACAAAATACGTAAAACTAAGAACAATAAGATAAACCATGCAATCTGGTTTACATATGTTTTGGCAATCGCCTCAAATGGTGTTCCAGATAAGCCTAATGACTTTGCAGATACAATATTGATGTATTTCGCAAACACACCACATAATATCCACGCAATCCAATAAGAGATAATAGAACCAACAAGTCCAATTAATCTACGTAGTATCCCTGTATTATAACCTTGTGCCGCTTTTAGAACAAAGAATAATACGACAAAGGCACTAAAATATATTGCCCAATTTTCCTGTAATGTAAACATCAATAAAACCTCCTATATAAAGATGATAAAACAAAACGTTTCAAACTTCCAACTGCATGATAAAATATACTACATGAATAGTACAATAACTTTAAAATTAACACCAAATCAAGAGGAACAATTATTCTCTGCTTTTAACGAATTTTTATCAACCCCACCACAGTATGCAAAATGGCAATTAAAACCAGAAAATTGTGTGATTACTTGTTATACATCTGGTAAGACTGTATTCCAAGGGAGAGACGCAAACATTTACGCTGCAGCCTTTATAAATGAACCTGAAGTACTGATAACTACTCCTTTAAAGAGTCAATATCCACAAGCTGGCAGCGATGAAGTTGGTACAGGTGATTACTTTGGACCTGTATGTGTATGTGCTAGTTACGTTACAAAGGATGATGTTGATTTCTTAGTGAAACTAGGTGTACGTGACTCTAAGAAATTAACCGATGCTGATATGCTAAAGATTGGTCCACAACTAATGGATAGAATCCCACATAGTCTATTGATAGTAACTCCTCAAAAATACAATCAAGTTCATGAAGAAAATAATCTTAACGCAATTAAGGCTAAATTACATAACCAAGCCTATATCAATCTTGCAAAGAAGATCAATCTTCCAAGTTTTAAGATTATTGATCAATTTACACCAGAAAATTCTTATTATCGCTATCTGAAAAATGAGCCACAAATTATTCGCGGTATTCATTTTGAAACAAAAGCAGAAGATAAATCTGAACCTGTTGATGGCAAGACTAAATATCAGGATACCGTAATCTTTAACCCAACAATCGAAAATGGAAAATGTTATACGAGAAGGGAATATCTCGGAATCAAAGATTCTGAAACACTAGTTACTTCTGAAGAATTTAAGAAAGCATTATCTTTCCTTCGAAGTTATGAAATGACGATGTTTGATAGTGTAGATGGTTTTGCTCCTAAGAGAAATCTCTCGAGAGAAGAAGCTGCTAAAATCTTTTCAAACTTTGCGATCAATGTGCTTTGTAGAAAGCCTGATAAGAACTTGTCTATTCATTACTCTGATGTAGAAAATGCCAATCCTACCTTGAAGCCTTATATTACTCTTGCTTATCAGCTTGGAGTGATGAAAGGAAGCGGAATGGGCGATGGAACCTTTAGACCGTTTGATGCTATTACCAAAGCGGAAGTAAATGCAGTACTGATCAGAATGATTCTCAAGTCTTATCTTGATGAGAGTAAGACAGAAGGAAAAAGATGGTATTCAGAGTATAACAGAGTAGCAACAGAGCTTGGAATCCTTAAACAAGGAGCAGGAGCTGAGGCTGTATCTAGAAATAATGTAGCATTGATGCTCTTTAGAGCGTATAAAAATCAAGTATTTGATTGGAGAAATATCGATTATTTCTCTTATGTGCTCAAGAGTAGAGATCTCTTTGTAAAATAAATTACTGATACCTATAAGAAAAAAGACAGAACTTAGGTTTTTCTGTCTTTTTACTATAAAAATTTACTAAAAAAAAAGGATTTGTGAGACACAAATCC
>CALEMV010000010.1 GCA_937910655.1 uncultured Solobacterium sp. | reverse complement strand
TAATTCCAAGCTTTCAAAATTCATGAAAATTTTATTTTTGCTTGGGATATCCTTTAAAAGGACTTCAGAAATCATTTTTAATATTGTAGATTTACCAACACGGCGCATACCAATCAATATTTTAGTAACAGGTTTATTAATAAATTTTTGAATTTCATTTAGATAACTTTGACGTAAAATATACTCCATGTAGCACCTCCTATTTTATATTTCTAGTATAGTCGAAATATAAAATAATTTCAAGATTAGTTTCGACTATACTCGAAATTATAAGAAATAATTAATTTTATTTCGATTATAGTCGAAATAGTAAAAAATATATCTAAGATGATACTGTCAGCATAGTCTTCGGCCATAAGGAATGGGCATAATTATGCTATAATACATATGTTTTGAGAGGCGAATATGGCAGAAAATTATACACCGATGATGCAGCAGTATCTTGCAGTCAAAAAAGAATATGAAGACGCAATCTTGTTCTATCGCATAGGCGATTTTTATGAGATGTTTTTTGATGATGCGAAGATTGCTTCAAAAGAATTAGACCTTGTACTAACAGGAAAGAATGCGGGTGTTGAGGAACGTGTACCGATGTGTGGTATTCCACATCATGCGGCAGCTGCGTATATCCCAAGACTTGTGTCACGTGGTTTTAAGGTTGCGATTTGTGAACAGACACAAGATCCAAAAGAAGCGGTTGGTTTAGTTACACGTGATGTCATTCGTGTGATTACACCAGGTACTGTTATGCAGGAAATCTCTGATGAAAAAGCCTCTGTATATTTAGCTGCGATTACTGATTATGGATATGGGTATTCGCTAGCGATTGTGGAAATGAGTACAGGTGAAAACTATGTACAGAATATCGAGCATAAAGATGTAATGTTAATGCAAACACTACTACGTTCCAATGTACGTGAAGTTGTAGTATCAAGTGATTTTAAGGAAAAGACACTCAAGAGTTTTAGAGAACTGCAAATTGTCATTTCTTATTGTGATGAAACACGTATCAAAGAGGAGTATTTACCATTAACAGAAGGCATCCTCAAAGATTATGACATGCAAGCATATGGACGTATGTTAAACTATCTGGAAAATACCCAGAAGCACATGTTAGGTCACTTACAGGTAACGCGCATCGAACGTGAAGATGAAGTATTATATATGGACTTTGCGACACGTCAGAATCTAGAACTTGTTCAATCCTTACATGAAAATGGTAAGGCAATTACACTATGGTCATTTTTAGATATGTGTAAGTCTGCGATGGGTTCAAGACAGCTACGGAAATGGATTGAAAAGCCACTTGTTTCAAGAGAAAAGATTGAAGCACGTTTTAATAAGACCGAATGGTTAATTCAAAACTTCATGCAAAGACAACAGTTGCGTGATAGTTTTAGTAATATTTATGACTTACAAAGACTGATTGCTAGATGTGCGATGAATACGGCAAATGCGGTAGATTGTCAACGTTTGACAAAGACCTTAGCAGAAGTACCGTCGATCATGCATGCATTAAATGAGACTGTCTTTGATGAAAAGCGTAAAGTTGATCCTTTGCAAGAACTCTACCAGAAGTTGAAAGATGCATTTGTGGATAATCCACCAGTTCAGATTAGTGATGGTGGAATGTTTAGAGATGGCTATAACGCTGAACTTGATGAAGCACGTAAGATTCAACATAGCGGTAGAACTTTCATTGCAGAACTTGAGGCAAAGGAAAGAGAAAGAACTGGTATTAAGACACTCAAAATCGGCTACAATAAAGTCTTTGGTTATTATATTGAAATCTCTAAAGCAGCTGCACAAGCTGTACAGGATGATTGGGGTTATATCCGCCGTCAAACATTAACAAATAATGAACGTTTTATCTCTCCAGAATTAAAAGAGAAAGAAGACGCAATCTTACATGCGGAAGAAAATGCGATTCGCATTGAGAAACAATTATTCCAAATGATATTAGATGAAATCCGTGCATACTTACCAAGACTTCAGAAATTAAGTCAGTTTTTGGCAGAGATAGATGCACAGGTTGCTATGGCAGAAGTGTCTGCGAAGTATGGGTATGTTCGTCCACAGTTTGATGAGGACCGTCTCTTCATTGAAAATGGTAAACATCCAATCTTGGATGACATGATGAAGAATCCAAAGTACGTCGCAAACTCTACAGATATGCATAAAGACCAGGATATCTTACTGATTACCGGTCCAAACATGGGTGGTAAATCAACTTATATGCGTCAAACCGCATTAATTGTTATCATGGCGCAGATGGGATGTTTCGTTCCAGCAAAGAGTTGTATGATGCCTATCTTTGATAAGATTTTTACACGCATTGGGGCTTCGGATGATATCCTCAGTGGACAATCTACATTCATGGTAGAGATGTCAGAAGCTAACCTCGCCTTGCAGGAGGCGACTTCCTCATCCTTGATTTTATTCGATGAGATTGGACGTGGCACATCAACCTATGATGGTATGGCATTAGCACAGGCCATGATTGAATATATCGCAACCTGTATTCACGCTAAAACCATGTTTAGTACACACTATCATGAGCTAACTGTGATTTCGGATAATCTTCCAAACGTGAAGAACATGCATGTAGTCGTCAAAGAAAACAATGATGAAGTCACATTCTTATATAAGATGGCAGAAGGCCCTGCTGGACATTCTTATGGTATTAATGTCGCAAGACTTGCAGGATTACCAGATGCAGTATTGAATCGGGCAAAAGACTTACAGAAGGAATTAGAATCAACCAAGAGAGTTGTACAACAAAACTACCAGTTGGTAGAAATGTATAAAGAAGATCCACGTACAGAAGCTTTAATGGAAAAACTAAAACAAGTTGATCCAGATAATCTTTCCCCACGTGAGGCTTGGGTGATGTTAAGTGACCTTTGTGAGGAGGTGAAGAAGTAATGGAATTAGATAAGATTACAATACGAGGTGCCAAGGAGAATAACCTAAAGAATATTTCCTTGGAAATACCTCGCAATAAAATGGTAGTAATGACAGGTCTTTCAGGAAGTGGAAAGACCTCACTTGCCTTTGATACGATTTACGCCGAAGGACAACGACGCTATGTAGAATCCCTTTCCGCATACGCAAGACAGTTCTTAGGTGGCGTTGAAAAGCCAAATGTTGAGTTAATTGAAGGATTATCTCCAGCAATTTCCATCGACCAGAAAACAACGTCCAACAACCCACGTTCTACGGTTGGAACTGTGACAGAGATCTATGACTACCTGCGTCTTCTATACGCAAGAACAGGTGTGCCATACTGTCCAAATCACAATATTCCAATCACAGGACAGACTATTACAGAGATGGTCAACCAAGTGATGGACTTACCAGATCGTAGTAAGTTAACTGTACTTGCACCTACGGTAAGAAATAAAAAAGGTAGCTTTAAAGATGTATTTGCGAAGCTATTAAAAGATGGCTATATCCGTGTACGTATCGATGGTGAAATTGTGATGTTGGAGGATGAACCAGAGTTAGAAAAAAACAAACGTCATGATATTGATGTCGTCATTGACCGTATCGTTAAGACAGATGAATCTAGATCACGTGTATATGATTCTATAGAAACAGCACTGAATCTAGCAGATGGACGAGCAATTGTACTAAATGGGGAAGAAGAATTGGACTTCTCCACACACTTCTCTTGTCATATCTGTGGTTTTACAGTACCAAAACTAGAACCACGTTTATTCTCATTTAATGCGCCAATTGGTGCTTGTGATAACTGTCATGGTTTGGGTATTACAGAAGAAGTTGATGTGGATAACTTAATTCCAGATCGCTCTAAGTCTATCCGCCAAGGTGGTATTCGCTACTACAAGAACATTATCGGTACCGATAATATCGAATGGCAGACATTCGCAGTTTTACTAAAGCATTACAAGATTGATCTAGATACACCAATCAAAGATCTTACAAAGAAACAATTAGAAGTAATCCTCTACGGTAGTGATGCGCCTATTCGTTATACCATCACATCCTCAGGTGGTAATAGTTATAATCGTAATGACTTCATCGAAGGAATTAAGAATATGATTGAACGTCGTTACGTAGAAACAACCAGCTCTATGAGTAAAGAGTGGTATCACTCTTTCATGGTAGAGTCAGTATGTCCGAAGTGTCATGGACAAAGACTCAATCCAGAAGCACTCAGTGTACGTGTTGGAGATAAAAATATCTGTGAGTTTACACAACTATCCGTAGGAAAAGCACTAGATTGGATTAACAATCTAAAGCTAGATGTTGAAAAGACAAAGATTGCGGAGTTAGTACTCAAAGAAATTAGAAACCGTTTATCCTTCTTGAAGGATGTAGGGCTAGAATACCTATCACTTGATCGTTTGGCAGGAACACTTTCTGGTGGTGAAGCACAACGTATTCGTCTAGCAACCCAAATCGGTTCAAGACTATCAGGTGTTCTATATGTATTGGATGAGCCATCCATTGGCTTACACCAACGTGATAATAGTAAGTTAATCAAGACTCTACAAAATATGCGCGACCTTGGTAACTCACTTATTATCGTGGAACACGACGAAGATACGATGTTACATTCAGATTGGATTGTGGATATTGGACCTGGTGCAGGTATCCATGGTGGCGAAGTCATTGCGAATGGCACACCAGAAGAAATCAAGAATTCTTTAAACTCCATTACAGGACAATACTTATCTGGTAGAAAAGTTATTCCTATGCCAGAAACACGTCGTAAAGGTAGTGGAAAGGTTGTAGAACTGAAGGGTGTATCTGAACATAACCTGAAGAATATCAATGTAAAATTCCCGCTAGGGAAGATGGTACTTGTAACAGGTGTATCTGGTTCTGGTAAGAGTACATTAGTTAACGATGTATTCATGAAAGCCGTCCAACAAAACCTTGGAAAACAAAAAGCAAACCCAGGGAAGTATAAGTCTATCAAGGGACTTGAGAACATCGATAAGTTAGTACAAATCGACCAAGATCCGATTGGACGTACACCACGTTCAAACCCTGCTACATACACAGGAGTATTCGATGATATTCGTGATATATTCGCTAAGACACCAGAGGCTAGATTACGCGGTTATGAAAAAGGAAGATTCTCCTTCAATGTCAAAGGTGGACGTTGTGAAGCCTGCCAAGGGGATGGTGTAAAGGTAATCTCAATGAACTTCTTGCCAGATGTTTATGTGCCATGTGAAGTGTGTCATGGTAAGAGATATAACGAAGAAACATTACAGTGTACTTATAAGGGTAAGAATATCTATGATGTATTAGAGATGACAGTTGAAGATTCTTTAGATTTCTTCGCAAATCACCCAAAGATTAAGAATAAATTACAAACACTCTCTGATGTAGGATTAAATTACATCAAGCTTGGACAGTCCTCTACAACACTTTCTGGTGGTGAAGCACAACGTGTTAAACTTGCCAGTGAACTACAGAAACGTCCAACAGGTAAAACCATCTATATCTTAGATGAACCTACAACCGGTCTACATACAGAT
>CALEMV010000009.1 GCA_937910655.1 uncultured Solobacterium sp. | reverse complement strand
TGTTAGAGCTGATTCAAATATTCAATCTCTCGCTGACTTAAAGGGTAAGAAGATTGCGACACTAAGTCCTAATTCAGCTTCTGGTTATATCTATCCTGTAGCAGAAATGAAGGATGCTGGTATTAATCCAACGACTGATTGTACAATCGTAACAGTTAATGATATTCCATCTGAAATTACAGCAGTTTTAAATGGACAAGTTGATGCGGCATTTGTATTTGAGGGTGCACGTTATGTTTTCCAAAAGAAGTTCGAAGGAACAAATGATTTATTCAAAGATCTCAAAGTTCTATATTTGACAAAGGGTGATATTCCAAATGATGCAATTGCGGTATTGCCAACAATGGATGAAAAATTACAACAGAAGATTAAAGAAGTATTCTTAAATATGAATCAAGATGAGGCTGCAAAAGATGCAATGTCATTATGGAATCATACAGGATATGTAGAAGCAGATGAAAAGGCATATGACACAATGTCTAACTATATCGAAAAGGCAGCACAATAGGAAATGATTGAATTAAGAAATGTTTCAAAGACATACAAAAATGGGGTACATGCACTCGACCATGTAAATCTAACAATTCAGGATGCTGAGTTTGTTGCGATTATTGGTCTTTCTGGTGCAGGTAAATCAACATTATTACGCTCGATTAATCGTCTCAACGAAATAACAGATGGTGAAATCTTGATAGATGGTAAATCAATCACGAAAGCCAATAAGAAAGAATTGAAAAAGATACGAACACAGATTGGATTGATATCTCAATCATTTAACTTGGTGAAACGCAATACAGTACAGAAGAACGTATTATCAGGAAAACTTGGAACTTATAGTACGCTTAAAAGTACATTAGGATTATTCTCTAACAAAGATTATCAGTTATGTAATGAAGTTTTAGCCAAGGTAGGATTAGAAAATAAACTGCATAGTCGTTGTGATGAGTTATCAGGTGGACAACAACAAAGAGTATCTATTGCTAGAACACTCTTTCAAGAAGCAACGATCATTCTAGCGGATGAACCTGTCGCTTCTTTGGATCCTGTAACATCTAAAAAGATTCTATCTGATTTAAAGAATATTAATGAACAACTAGGCATCACAGTTATCGTTAATATTCACTCAGTCGAACTTGCAAAGGCATTTGCGACAAAGATTATTGCGTTGCAAGATGGCAAGCTAGTATTTGAAGGTACTCCTAAAGAACTTACGGATGAAAAATTAGATTATATCTACAAAGGTATCTCTAATCTTGAAGAGGAAGTTCAAGATGAAGCTTAAAGATACAGTTCATTATCAATGGTATAAACATGTAGGAACATTTGCAGTATTGGCAATATGCTTATATGCATGCATACGTATTACAAATGCAAATCTTTCTGAAGTACTTTCAAATACAAAACAGATGCAATTATTCCTACAGAAACTACTTCATCCAGATTGGTCGTATCTTCCATCACTAATAACACCGATTATTAAGACGATTCAAATGTCAATTTTAAGCACTTTACTAGGTGTACTTTTAGCCATTCCATTCTCTTTTCTTGCGACAACATTGATTACGAAAAATACTGTTTTAACAGGATGTATTCGTTTTGTGATGAATATTATTCGTACAATTCCAAATACACTATTAGCAGCTATCTTAGTATCGATTGTTGGTATTGGTGAAGTTACAGGTGTGATTACCTTAACCATCTTTACCTTTGGCTTAGTATCGCAGCTACTGTATGAATCGATTGAAACGATTGATACACTACCTGTTGAATCTGCTGAGTCTGTTGGAGCCAATAAGTTAAAGGTTGCAGTATGGGCGGTTTGGCCACAAATATTACCAGCTGTAATTAGTTATACTTTTTATGCATTAGAGATAAATATACGGTCTTCAACAGTACTAGGCTATGTTGGTGCAGGTGGAATAGGTATTATCTTAAATACTTCATTAGCATTATTTAAGTATGATCGTGTATCCATCATTATCCTAATGATTTTGATATTGGTTATTCTAGTAGATACAATCAGTGAATACGCAAGGAGGAAGTGTGTATGATGATGACTCTTCGAAAGTATTCAACGATATGGATTCTACTAGGAATTCTAGTATTGATTTTCTTATCAGGCTATGGCCTAGATTATTCAGCACTGAATAACTTTTCGCCTTCCATGGTGATAGACACAGTCAAAGGATTATTAAAACCTGATTGGTCATATTTCTTTGATGGTAGTGGGGAAGATGTATTCTCGCTGATGATTCTGACAATTGCGATAGCTTTCGTAGGAACACTCATCGGTACAATCTTTGCATTTCCACTAATGTTATTAGCTAGTCATAATCTTTGGTCAAGAAATACGATTGTTCCAAAGATTGCTAAAATTATTTTGGATATATTACGCAGTTTTCCTGAGTTAATATATGCAATCATCTTTGTAAAGATGGTGGGTCCTGGCCCATTTGCAGGAGTTTTAGCGATTGGTGTACATCAAATCGGTATGCTAGGAAAACTATTTACTGAGGAGATGGAGAAAATGAACGAGGATGCCATTGAAGCGATGCATTCAGTAGGTGCAAATCCAATTCAAACTTTCTTCTATGCACGACTTCCACAAGTCATGCCAGCATATACATCTTTGATTTTAAATCACTTTGAAATTGGTGTAAGATCTGCTGCAACCCTTGGCCTTGTTGGAGCAGGTGGTATTGGTGCACCATTAATCTTTGCAATCCAAGCAAGAAACTGGGATAAAG
>CALEMV010000008.1 GCA_937910655.1 uncultured Solobacterium sp. | reverse complement strand
GTTGTAGACCGTGATCCGCGAGATTTATATATCCTTACAAAATATATGTGGAAAGATCCAGTAGTTCCATGTGAGAGTGTAGACTTATTTTGCAAATGGTTTGCATATATTCGTGAACATAGAAAAACAGAAGTATATGATCCAAAGTATGCAATTCTAGTTCAATTTGAAGATTTGATTTATAAGTATGAAGAAACAACATCAAGAATTATGGATTGGCTGGGCTTAACAAAGGAACAACATGTTTCCCCGAAATCCGGATTTGATCCTGCAAAATCGATTAAGAATACAAAATTATGGATTAGCCATCCAGAATATCAAAAAGAAGCTGAAGAAATTGCAAAAAAACTACCAGAATATTTATATGATTATGCGGAGTAGATAATGAAAAAGCGAATTGTTTTTGTATTAAATAATCTTCAATACGCAGATGGAGTAGCTAAGGTATTAGTTGAACTCTGTAATTTCTTGGATGAAAATTTATTTGATATTACGATTATTCCAATTTATCGATGCGATCCAGATTTTATTAAACTCTTAAAGCCTACTATACATATTCAGAAAACTTTGGGATTTTATTTTAGGGGACTAGATAAGATAGTAAATGCATTGCCAATCCACTTTCTGTACCAAAAAATAGTAGGTGGAAATTATGATATTGAAGTTGCATTCCAATATGGACTTGCGACAAGAATGATAGCAAATTCAACGAATCGCAACGCGATACACTATGCATGGATGCATGGTTATGATGAAGGCCTAACATTAAGAAATGAATATCCTAAGTTTGATAAAGTATTCTGTGTTTCTAAGTTTAATGAAGAGCGGTTACGTAAAGAGTCGAATGGTACAGTCAATGTTGAATGCTGCTACAATATCATTGATGAAAGTAAAATCTTGGAAGCATCAAAAGAAAAAATATCGGAGGTTTCTTCAAGAAAACCTGTGTTTGTGGCAGTGGGTAGACAGACACCAGAAAAAGGTTTTTTACGTCTTGTTGATGTTGTAAATCGCTTAAAAAAAGATGGCTATGTTTTTACACTTTGGCTTATTGGTGATGGTGCAGAACACCAACAACTAGTAGATAAGGTGAATAGTGAACAATTAGAAGATACTGTTAAGTTACTGGGAATTCAATCAAATCCACATAAATACACTTCTAAAGCTGATGTATTTATATGCTCATCTTTTAGCGAGGGTTATAGTACTGCTTGTGCAGAAGCTATTTTACAAGGTGTACCTGTTATATCAACTGCTGTAAGTGGTGCTCAGGAAATCATCAACGATAGTCAATGTGGAATAGTATGTCAACTAGATGATAATAGTCTGTATGAAGCTTTGAAGTATGTATTAGATAATCCAGAAGTCATACATGAATGGAAGAAAATTCTAGAGACAACAAAGCTTAAATTTGGATCTGCTGAACGTGGAAAGAGAGCAAGCGGTATTTTCATATAATAGAATCACCTAAAAAATTATAACTAATTTGAAATATGTAATAGGGATGCCATATGGA
>CALEMV010000007.1 GCA_937910655.1 uncultured Solobacterium sp. | reverse complement strand
GTTATGGAGAGTATGAAGAAGCAATCACTTTATTCGAAAAATCATTTGAAGTACAACCAGTACCTCGCTATATCGATCAGTTAGAATCTATCGCACAGTTATATCTTCGCATGCATAAAAAGTCTGCAGCAAAACAAAGTTATAAACGTGAATTACTGCTACTAAAAGAAGAATGGGCACAAGAAGACTCAGCAGATGTACAACGAGTGAAGGCACTAATAAAAAAAGTGTGATTGATATAAAAATGGATTGACCAAAATTGGCCAATCCATTTTTTATAATTCTGTTGATTTATTTTTCTGATTGAGACGTTCTTTCGCAACCGACAACATTAACTTAATACGGTTTTCTTGGTTAACCTTTGTGGCACTAGGGTCATAGTCAACAGCTGTGATATTTGCGTTTGGATACTTTGCACGGATACGATTGACTACACCTTTACCAGCAATGTGGTTTGGTAAACAACCAAATGGCTGTGCACAGACAATATTTTCATATCCTGTTTCAATTAATTCAATCATCTCAGAAGTTAGTAGCCATCCTTCACCCATCTTAACACCTAGGGATAGGATGCCATCCGGTTTTTTCATTAATTCCTTAAAGGACATAGGACCGTGGAAGCCTGCACTTTCCATGGCTTTAGCCATGGCGATACCGATGTTATCTAAGAAAGCTAAGATAAGATCTGCAACTTTACGTTTTACAAAAGGACCACCATAAATCTGTACATCTAATGTAGCATTGGCAACACAGTATTCGATATATCCCATAAGACCTGGCATATTGACTTCACAATCCTGTGATTCTAGGAAAGCAACTAGGTCATTGTTTCCCATTGGAGAGAACTTAACATAGATTTCTCCGACAACACCAACTTTTACTTTTGGTGTACGATTCACTGGAATCTTCGCAAAGTCATTTGCGATATCTTTGAAGCGACGCTTCATAGAAAAGATGGTGTAGTTCTTATTGTGGTTTAGCCAATCCTGTACTTGTGCTGTCCATTTGGCAACACAAGCAGCCGCATCACCCTTGTTGATTTCATACGGTTTTACTTGATTGTGTAATGCCGCAATTAAGTCACCGTATTCTGCTGCAGCTAAAACTTTAAGTAGAAGACGGAAACTCAGTGGCATAGAGGATCCTTTTTCAAGACCTGATGCATTCAGTGATGCGACAGGGATATAATCATATCCTGCTTTTACAAGTGCTTTACGTAATAATTTAATGTAGTTAGAAGCACGACATCCACCACCTGATTGAGAAATCAATAGGGCAGTGTGCTGTAGGTCATATTTACCACTGTTTAGGGCATCTAAGAACTGACCGATAATTAATAATGCTGGATAACATGTATCATTGTGTACATACTTCAAACCAAGCTGGGCAACTTCTGCACCAGAGTTTTCTAGCATGACAATACGATAGCCTTCACTCTCCATGGCAGCCTTAATCGCAG
>CALEMV010000006.1 GCA_937910655.1 uncultured Solobacterium sp. | reverse complement strand
TTGTTTAACATTTTCTGCTTTAAGCATAATTACATCTTGATCAATCAAATCAGCTTTATTTGGATTCTTCTTAGTAGTTTTCTTAGTAGTCTTCTTAGCTGGTTTAGCAGCTTTCTTTGTTACTGGTGCCTTTGTTGTTTTCTTTGTAGTTACTGGTTTTGCGACTGTCTTCTTAGTAACTTTCTTTGCAGCAGGTTTAGCAACTGGCTTAGCAACAGCCTTCTTAGCTACTGGTTTTGCGACTTTTTTAGCCGGAGTAGTTTTCTTGGCAATTTTCTTTTCAGCCTTTACTGGAGCCTTTTTTGTTGCTTTCTTTGTGGCAGTCTTCTTTCCATTCTTTTCCATATCTGCAAGAATTAGTTCACATAAGTAACCCTTTACAGATTCTTTAGCTTCAAGCCAAGCGATAACTGTTTTCTCAACTTTATTGTTAAAGCGGACTGAGAATGAGCGGTAGTTGTTTCTGTTGTAGTTGTTGTTATACTCTAACTTCTGTTTGTACTGCGACTTTTTTGCCATACCTATTCTCCTTATTATTAAAACAACTATGTTGTTTAATCACCTTAAATATATCACTGTTTTGTTACATTGACAAATTAATGTCAAAATGATTAAATTATTTTGTAAAAACGTCGATAGAGAATAGTAGTACAAAAGCATTTTCAGAAAGGTAACGGATGATGTGAGTTATCATTGTGATGTATGAATCCACTCTTGAGTGAAACTAATACTTTCCGGTTGTGCCGTTATCACTAATGAAGTGGTTAAATTGTTTCACGTGAAACAATTTAACAAAAAGGGTGGCACCGCGTTGACATCGTCCCTTTGATGGATGATGCTTTTTTATTTTTAGAGGAGAGGTAAATTATGATAGATATTAATCTAATTCGAGAAAATCCAGAACTTGTTAAAGAAAATATCAAGAAGAAGTTCCAAGATGAAAAGTTAGTACTTGTTGATGAAGTATTGAGTATGGATGCTGAATATCGTGCAGCGAAAACACGTGGAGATACTCTACGTGGAGAAAGAAATAAGATTTCTAAGCAAATCGGTCTCTATATGAGAGATAAGAATATTGAAGCTGCAGAACAAGCTAAGCAATCTGTAAAGGATATGGATGCCGAACTAGAAAGCTTAGAAGTAAAGGAAGAAAAGCTTGCTGAAGAAATTAAGAATAGAATGATGGTTATTCCTAATATCATTGATTCTTCAGTTCCAATTGGAAAAGATGATTCAGAAAATGTAGAAATTCAAAAATATGGCGAACCAGTGATTCCTTCATTTGAAATTCCATATCACACAGATATCCTCGAAAAACTTGCGGGCATTGATATTGATAGTGCAGGAAGAACATCAGGAAACGGTTTCTATTACTTACAAGGAGATATTGCTAGATTGCATTCATCTATCTTATCTTACGCTAGAGACTTTATGATTAATCGTGGCTTTACATATTTCATTCCTCCATTCATGATTCATAGTAGCGTTGTAACAGGTGTTATGAGTTTTGCAGAAATGCAGAATATGATGTACAAGATTGAAGGTGAAGATTTATATCTCATCGGTACTTCCGAGCACTCAATGATTGGTCGCTTCATGGGACAAATTTTAAAAGAAGAAGATTTACCATATGCTTTAACATCTTATAGCCCATGTTTCCGTAAGGAGGTTGGTGCACATGGAATTGAAGAGAGAGGTCTCTATCGTGTACACCAATTCGAAAAACAAGAAATGGTAGTAGTATGTAAGCCAGAAGATTCTATGGAATGGTATGATAAACTATGGCAGAATAGCGTAGACTTCTTCCGCTCATTAGATATTCCTGTAAGAACTTTGGAATGCTGCTCTGGTGACTTAGCAGATCTTAAGGTAAAGAGTTGTGATGTTGAGGCTTGGTCTCCACGTCAGAAGAAATACTTCGAAGTTGGAAGTTGCTCTAACCTAGGGGATGCACAGGCTAGAAGACTTGGAATCCGTATCAAGGGTGAAAAGGGTAACTACTTTGCACATACACTAAATAACACTGTAGTAGCTCCTCCACGTATGTTAATCGCATTTGTTGAAAATAACTTAAATGAGGACGGATCACTTAATATTCCAGAGCCACTCAGACCATATATGGGTGGACAGGATAAGATTGTTCCTCCAACAAAGAAGAAGAGTTTCTAAAATTACAAAGGATTGTTTCACGTGAAACAATCCTTTTAAAATACACTCTTGGACAAGTAAGATAAATTTGTTATAATCATACATGGCACAGCATATATACATTGAACCTGGTCAGGGCCGGAAGGCAGCAGCCATAGATGTCCCTGTATCGCGTGTGCCACTTTTATTTTATGAAAACACACGAAGAATATATGGAACTAGCTCTAGAAGAGGCTAGAAAAGCTGAAGAAATTGATGAAGTGCCTGTAGGATGTATCATAGTATGTGATGGAGAAATTATTGCACGTGGACATAATCTTAAAGAACAACTAAACCAGGCATATGCACACGCTGAAATGATGACTATCCAGAAGGCAGCAGAAGTAAAGGGGAACTGGTGCCTGAATGACTGTGATTTATATGTAACACTTGAACCATGTATGATGTGTACAGGGATTATTAACCTTTCTCGTATAAGAACCGTATATTATGGAACAACAGATCCAAAAGGTGGATGTTTAGAGACAGTAATTGATTTAAAGAAGATAAATAGACTCAATCATTACCCAAATATAGTCGGAAATATCCTCCAAAAGCAGTGTAGTGAGATACTAACAAATTACTTCCGAAAAAAACGAGAAACTACAAAAGAGAAAAAACAGAAAAATAAAGCCAATATACAGTGAATTCCTACATGTGAATGTAGGAATTTTGTTATAATGAATATACTGGGAGAAAAATAATGTCAAAGCAAGCGTTATATCAAAAATATCGTTCTGCAAACTTCGAAGAAGTAGTAGGACAAGAGTATATAGTTCAATCAATTAAGAATGCAGTGCGTGAACATAAAGTAGGACACGCATATCTTTTCTGTGGTCCAAGAGGAACAGGAAAGACAACAATGGCAAGACTTCTGGCAAAAGCAGTAAACTGTGAACATCCAGAGAAGGCTCCATGTGAAGAATGTGATAACTGTATAGCCGCAAATAACGGAACCCATCCAGATATTATTGAGATTAACGCAGCAAATGAGACTCACGTGGAAGATATCCGTGATTTAATTGATCGTAGTAAGCTCTGTCTCTTATACACATCTGACGCTGCC
>CALEMV010000005.1 GCA_937910655.1 uncultured Solobacterium sp. | reverse complement strand
AAGAAACAGAATCAGTTTCCAAAAACCACGCAACAATTACTATATCATGTAAAAATGAGAATGGAATTATTTTTCCATTCTCATTCAACGAATAATATAACTTTCCCTTCTTTACGTGTTTTTTTAAGATCGATGACACGTTGGTTTTCAGAACCACGATACATTAGACGAAGATTCTTTTTCTGCCAAACAAATGGGCCATCAATCAAAACATCAAGTAGATCGAGCATCTCATCGGTAACTTCTGTGTGTCTTCTTCCACCCTTTACGAGATCTTTCTCATAGACAAATCCGGTATAACTCCATAAGTCTTTTTCTGGATAACGTTCTTTTACTTTACGAAGTAGTTTCACAAGTTCTATCTGATTTTCTGGTTCAAATGGTTCTCCACCAAGGAGTGTCAATCCTTGGATATACTCTTTACCCAGTGCCTCTAGGATGTGATTTTCTACTTCCTCGGTATATAACTGTCCATAACAGAAACTCCATGTCTGTGGTTGAAAACACCCTTTACAACGATTTGTACAACCCGATACAAAGAGTGATACACGCACCCCCGGACCATCCGCAATGTCATATTCTTTGATATTTCCGTAATACATAACTACCTCCTAGGACGCAGCTTTACGCGTAAAGTCTTTAATATACTCACCCTTTAAGATACGACGTATGCACAATATAATCTTGAAAATAATATCAAAACGTAAGAAGAAGTATACATATGTTACAGGTAACTCCCATACAAATGCCGCAAGTAATCCCATTGGTAAACCAATAAGCCACATACATCCTGCATCGATACGGAAAGCATAATGCATATCTCCTGCACCACGTAAGATACCTACAATCGCCGTATTTTCAATCCCTGTAAATAACATAATCCCCGCAATCACAGTCATAAACTGATATGCAAGATTCTTTGTCTCAACTGTTACATTTGGATATAACGATAGTACAGGTGTTCGAATGAGAAGTACAACGCCACACGCAAGGATACCCACAAACGCAGATAATACCAAGAAGGTTCTACCAATTTGTTTTACCCGTTCATAATCACCTTGTCCAACTGCTTTTCCTGTTGTAATCGTAGCACTTTTTGCCATGGAATAGACAAGAATCATTACAAATTGTTGAGCTACACTGGCAATTGATGCGGCTGCCACATAATCACTACTCATTCTACCGATGATAGCTAGCTGTGTAGATACTGCCAAACTCCAAATCAAATCGTCCCCAATGACAGGAAGACTTAAATGGAAATATGTAGGAATCATAGTTTTATCAAAGTCAAAGATATCACGTAAACCAAATCGAATATCCTTCTCATGATAG
>CALEMV010000004.1 GCA_937910655.1 uncultured Solobacterium sp. | reverse complement strand
GTTCTAGCCCTGCCCAACGAATTCTTTCCTCTGTAGCAATTCTTGGAAATAAAGGATTCGTTGCAAGCACAACCCTATATCCCTGATTCTTTGCATATTGAACAATCTCTTTTGCGAGTGGTTGAAAACCACAAACACTCTTTACCTTTGGGAAATCCTCACGATAGAACTCATCGAATTTTACACGGTCATTTCGTGTTTTCTCATCCCCATATACTTGCGCAAAGCACTTCCAAAACAAATCTTCATTTGTTAGTATTCCATCATTTTTTATGACAGCTGTAATACCAGTCCAAATCGTATGAATTAGCTCATCTGGTTTATAACCAAACTGAGCCATCCTCTTTGCCATTAATCCAAAATATGTTTTCACAAATATATCTTGATCCATTGGTAGTAATGTACCATCTAAATCAAATAGTATTGCTTTCTTCATTTTGCTAACCAACTTTCTTATATTATTTTAATCGTTTTTATACACAATTTCCAACCAACATAAAAAGACAGATATTCTCTGCCTTCTTATATTTAATTCTAGAAATCTCTTAATCCCAGTTACAAATTGAGTAATATAACTGTTCATATTGGCTAGCACTTTGATCCCAACTAACGTCAGTATTCATTGCACTCTTCACTAAGCACTTCCATCCAGTCTTATTGTTGTAGTACTGCTCTAATGCATAACGTAGTGTATACATCATGTCATTAGGATTTGCTGCCCAGAAACTGAAGCCGTTACCTTCACCTGTATATTGGTTATATGGATGAACTGTATCCTTTAGACCACCTGTTTCACGTACAATTGGTAATGTACCGTAATGCATGGCAATTAACTGTCCTATTCCACATGGTTCATAGATGGAAGGCATAAAGAACATATCACAACCTGCATAGATTAGGTGTGCAAGATCTTCATTGTATCCACAATAGTATACTGCTCTACCCTTATATTCAGACTCTAACCACTTAAATGAATTTTCTGCGTTTGCTTCACCTGTACCTAGAACTACAAACTGAACATTTTGATCCATAATCTCACGTAACTTCTCTGTGACCATATACATACCCTTTTGTTCTGTTAGTCGAGATACGATACCGATAAGCGCAACATCACTCTTCACCTCTAAGCCAAGTGTTTCCTGTAGAGCCTTCTTATTTTCCTTCTTGCCAGACACATAGTTTCTGATATCAAAATTCTTTGCGATATGTGTATCTGTCTTTGGATTCCAATCTACAGTATCGATACCGTTTACGATACCCCACAGATCGCCACGACGATAACGCAGTACAGAATCCATACGTTCGCCATAGGTTTGTGTCAAAATCTCTTCAGCGTATGTTGGAGATACTGTTGTAATCTTATCCGCATATACAATCGCAGCCTTCATAAAGCTGATACCTGTATCAAATTTAATGGAACCATTATCGAAATAACTGTAATCAAGTCCTAGGCAACTCTCCATCATTTCAACACCAAAGTTACCTTGGAATGCTAAGTTGTGGATTGTATATACATGCTTGATCTGTTGATAACGATAGTCATCCGCATAACATGCATGCGCCATTAAAGGCATCATACCCGTCTGCCAGTCATTTTCATGAATGATATTTGGCCACCAGTTGATGAAATAAATCATATCTAATACAGCACGTTGGAAGAAGGCAAATCTTTCGCCATCATCCTCATAACCATATAGACCATCTCTTTCGAAATATCCTTGATGTTCAACGAAGTAGTATACAACTCCATCTACATCACAACGATAGAAAGTAGCTGGTTGATCAATCCATCCAGAACGAACTTGAATTGTACCAAGTCTTTCTAACTTATCATAATGTTTTTCAATAATCTTTTTGTACAAAGGCAAGACTACACGTACATCATGACCACGCTTCGCTAATGTTCTTGGCAAACTACCGATAACATCAGCTAGACCTCCCGTTTTAATAAATGGTAAGCCTTCTCCTGCCACAAACAATACTGATCTGCTCATTGAATACTCCTCGCTTCCTAGATACAATCTCTACGCTTTACATAAATAAGATTATCTTCTGTTCCAACAAGTTCTTTTACCTTATGGATTGTTGCGTACTTATCAACGATGACATGATCAAGGTGAACACCATCACCAATGACAGCACCTGGTAATACAATACTATTTTCGATTACTGCATCTTTACCGATCTTTACATTTCTACTGATGATTGAATTCTTAACTGTACCATCTACTTCACAACCATTGGCAACTACGCTTGCAGTAACATCAGAGCCCTTCGTAAACAAGGATGGACTAGAGTTATTTGTATGCGTATAGATTGGCCAATTTGACTTGAATAAGTTAAAGGCAACCTTGTGATCCTTCAATTCCATATTAATACGATAGTATTCTTTTTGATTGTTGATACATGCAACAAATCCCTTGACTGCATATCCGCGAATATCTACTTCGTTTACTACTTCACGTAATACATCCTTGAACCAGTAGAGTGATGAAATTTCTGCACCTGTCTTAACTAATGTAATAAACAAGTCCTTTCTCATCACATATGCTTCTAAGGAAACAGAACGTGTCTTGTATTTACCTCGATTCTTATCAATGGAAAGAACTCTCTTATCCTTATCCATTGTGAATGTATCACATTCATGGAATGCTGTCTTAGCATCTGATGTATTTGTATAGAGTGCTGTAATATCTGCACCACTTTCGATATGTGCATCTAATACTTCACTAAAGTCAATATCATAGATGAAATAACTTGGTGCGATAACAACATATGGATTCTTATCTTTCTCAATGTACTGCATGTTCAAGATATAGTTTGCAATATCGTGATTATATACAGGTGAAGAGAATGTCTTTTCACCAAATAAGATACGTAATTTACCACGTTTGGAGTTGATGTTGTAATGACGTCCATCCCCTAAATGTTCGATGAGATTACGCGGCTTTTCTTTACAGTAAACTTGAACGCTATCGATACCTGAGTTTGTCATATTACTGAGGATGAAGTCAATAATACGATATCTTCCCATGAACGCTGTTGCTGGAACAGGTCGGAAATCACCAAGTCCCTCAATATTCACGGAACTGTCTTCAAATGCAATAATACCTAAAGCTTTCATGATTTCTCCTCCTACTCCGTAACATTCTTAGCAATCAATTCAATATGATCACTATCTGCTGAACCTAATACAACACCAGGTCCAATTTCTACATTATCCGCAACGATACAACGTGTAATTTTTGCACCTGCACCAATCTTAGCGCCTGTTAAGATGACGGAATCCTGTACATCAGCACCGTCATCAATAAAGGAGTTTGTACCTAAGACGGAATTGTTGACTTTGCCCAATACCACACTACCCTGTGTGATGTAACTATTACGTACAACCGCATTTTCACCAATGAACTGTGGTAATGCGTTAACATCTTCTGTATAAATCTTCCAATCAGGATCACCTAAGTTGAGGGCATTATCATTCTTTAATAAATCCATATTGGATTCCCAAAGTGAATCGATTGTTCCAACATCTTTCCAGTATCCCTTAAAACGATATGCTGCTAGAACTTTATTATCATCTAAGTATGCAGGAATGATATCCTTGCCAAAGTCATGTGAGGACTGTTCATTCTTATCATCTTCAAGTAAGTATTTACGTAATGTCTTATATGTAAAGATATAAATACCCATTGAAGCTAAGTTACTCTTTGGATGTGCTGGCTTTTCTTCAAACTCTTGAATCATGTCGTTTTTATCACAGTTCATGATACCGAATCTAGAAGCTTCCTTTAAAGGAACTTGTAATACAGCAATTGTCGCATCAGCACCCTTTGCGATATGATGCTTCAACATCTTTTCATAGTTCATCTTATAGATATGGTCACCTGATAAAATGAGTACATATTCTGGTGCCATACTATCTAAGAAGTCAATGTTCTGTGTAATTGCGTCCGCTGTTCCACGATATACTTCAAAACCCTTCTGATCCCTTTCACGTGGTGGAAGTACGAATACACCACCGTCGTTTGTATCAAGACCCCAGAACTGGTCTTTTGCAACATACGCATTTAATAAAACTGATTCATATTGTGTTAGTACACCTACTGTGTTAATACCTGAATTTGCACAATTACTCAGTGGAAAATCGATAATTCTATAC
>CALEMV010000003.1 GCA_937910655.1 uncultured Solobacterium sp. | reverse complement strand
ACGATATTTTAAATGTGTTATCCTGTTAAATTGTATTTCATTACAGGGGGAACATGGTTAGAAAAATCAAGCGAATAAAAAAGCCTGCAATTATACTATTAATCTTTGTGATTATTGCAATCATTGGGTGGTTGGTATATCGTGCCTTTGGACCTGTGGTCCTAGAAGTATGGCAGATATTGCAGTCAGGAAATCAGTCAGATTTAGCAAATTATATCCAGGGACAGGGACATTATGGCGCCTATATCGCACTATTTATGATTAGTGTGCTTCAGGTGGTCAGTGTCATTTTACCAGGTGTGATTATCCAGTTTGCGGGTGCCTTCTTATTTGGTTGGTGGAGAGCTTTCCTGTTATGCTGGCTTGGTTTTACTGCTGGTAATATATTGGTGTTTGCAATACTGCGTGGAGTAGGTAAATCTATTCGTATTGCAATGAAGAATACAACCCCAAAAGAAAACTGGCTAATGAAGAAAATCAATGAAGGAAAACCAATCTTTGTTGTAGCTGTGTCATGTATGTTACCAGGAATTCCGAACGGTATTATTCCTTATGTTGCAGCACACGCAAAGATTAGTCTAAAAGATTTCTCATTAGCAATCTTCTGCTCAAGCTGGATACAGATTCTATTAAGCTGTATCTCAGGTCACTTCTTAGCAGAAGGAAACTATGTTGTATCTGCGATTGCAGTTGCGATTCAAGTTGTTTCTGTTGTGGTTATCTTATTTAACAAAGATAAGATTTTAGAGAAATTGTAAGGATAGTAGAAATGATATCGGTATATTTTATGGGGTGATAAAATGTATCGGATATTAATAGGAATATTTGGCTTCCATTTGGGAAGCTTTTTATTATGTATGTGTCATAGTTATCTTCAACGAAGATTTCCATTACGCAGTCATTGTGATGCATGTCATCATGTACTGCATTGGTATGATTTAATTCCAATATTGAGTTATATCTTTTTAAAAGGAAGATGTCGATATTGTGGTAGGAAACTATCAAAAGAATATATCGTTGCGGAGATAGTAACAGGGATACTATGTGTGTTAGTTCTTTGGGATATTACTATTTTTAAGTGGGATGTAATTATCAGAATGATGCTATTCCTACTGTTATGGGTTGTCTTTTATATCGACTATCAAATTATGGAGATACCGGATTTGGTACATCTTTGTATGATAGTTTTATATATCATACATGCATGTATGATAAAAGAGGTGAGTGTACAACCATGGATACGTATGTCTATAATTTTTGGTTGTGGGTTTCTAGCTATTGTAATGAGTGAAAAAGCATTTGGTAAAGAATGTATCGGTGGTGGAGATGTAAAACTTATATCATGTATGAGCTTATTTATTTCCTTTCAAAAGCTGTGGTTGGTATTATCTATAGCATCTTTTCTAGCAATCTTATGGTTGTATCTTTCTAAGAAGAAGTGTATTGCGTTTGGGCCGTTTCTTGCGATAGCCTTTTTATTGGTTTTTTGTGGTTATTTTGATAGCGTCATTTGGGGTTTGTGATAAACTTGTTCTATTGGAGGAAGTCGATGAAGAAATATTTGTTGTTACTAGTAATGTTTATTGCAACGATTGGTTATGTAGCAGGACTATATGGCTTCTTTCATAATCTCAATTTTATATTCCGTGAGATTACAATTACTTCTTGGTTAATATTGAGAGGGATGTTTCCACTTGCGTGGGGGATCATGGCATTACTAACGTTTGTGATGGCAGAATATGTATATCGTCAAAGATTTCGTAACGAACCACATTTTCGACTCAAGCGAATTATCTGGTCTAAAAATTTATGCTTTATCGGTATTGTTGCTGTATTAATTGTACGTCTAATCATTACTAGTCGTCTGATTGGAGGGCAATCAAGTACTCTTTCCAGTAAGGATATGATACAGCTGTATCTTACAATGGCTGCGATAGGAATTGCAGTTGTTATCTTTGTGCGACAACAATATACAAAAATTAAACATCAAAGAGAATTAAGACAATATGAGAAGATTGCCATTTTAAACGGTGAGCGACGTTATACGATGATGGTGATTGAAACGAATCAAGATACAATCTGTACGGGTTTTGTCTATGGTGAAATGAAGGTAAATGATGCGATTCGTCTTCACTGTAGTGATAAGGGAGATATCGGCGCAAAGATTGTAGAGATTGTTTGTAATGATAAGTCAGTAACTTCCGCAAGAAATCAGACAGTTACAATAAAGCTTGACCACTCCTGTAAAGGTTTCTTACAGAAGTATAGTATCATCAGTAGTATTCAATATGATGCAAATCCAACAATTGTCGAAAATCCAGGCTTAAGTGGAGTGATTCGTGAGTACGGTAAATTTTTTGAGGATCAAGAATATATTGGTACACTGGTATATGAAATCTGCATGAGTGAGTACTATCTCATAAAATACACGGCAGAAAATGAAGAAGATGAGCGATTTATGTCAGTTCGCCTTAATGTCGACCCAAGTAAATCTGTGCTTGTACTGTTTACGGATTGGGATGCACTTCTACGTTATAGCAATATACTTGAAGAAACTGAGCTTCAATTGGAAGTACGTAATATGAAAGAATGCTTTCACTTGGTTCCAGCAAAATATGATTCAATTGTTATCAATCCATTTGGGCCAAGGTCATTCATTATAACAAAAGAGTTTATGCGTCATATTCAGGAGGTTCCTGGTTATGACGAATTATTTAAAGATTAAAGGAGAACTAATTATGAGTGCAAGTAAAGAAATGTATCAAAAGTTAGCAAAATTAGCAGTTGTACGTGGTGTGAATGTACAACCAAACCAACCACTAGTAATTACCGCATCTGTACGTGACTATGAGTTTGTACGCATGGTTGCCAAAGAAGCGTATGCCGTAGGTGCTAGAGAAGTGATTATGAACTGGACAGATACGGAATTAGGAAAACTAAATTATACATATCAAAGCGAAGAGACATTAACTGATATTCCAGATTGGAAATATGACATGGTAAAGCGTGAAC
>CALEMV010000002.1 GCA_937910655.1 uncultured Solobacterium sp. | reverse complement strand
ATGGAAGATGGTGCATACGCTGCACTAGAGTTATCATGCCATCAATTAGAAATCTGTCGCTATTCACCAAAATACGCAGTTTTCTTAAATCTATATGAGGAACATTTAGATCACTATGGAACGATGGAGAAGTATGGACTTGCGAAATCTCATATTTTTACAAATCAAATGCAAGGCGATACGGTCATCATGCATGAAGAGATGAAAGACTTCATTAAGTTATCACTAAATACACCATACTTAATTGGTAAAGATATTACAGCCCATGGAACGACGTTATGTATTCCAGGACATACACTAGATGCGTCTAGTGCAAAGTTAATAGGCGAACATAACTATCGTAATCTTGCGGTTGCCTACTTTATCGCAAATAAACTGGGTGTTAGTGATGAAAGTGTAAAGAAGGCGATTGCTGGTTTTAGGCCGTTAGCACATCGTTTAGAAGATCTAGGAGAGTATCAAGGAGTTCGTTTTATCAATGACTCTATTTCTACAATTGGTCAATCCTGTATTCAGGCATTAGAATCAATTGATAATGTTGATACTGTACTTGTGGGTGGAATGGACCGTGGCATTGAATATGATGAAGTAGAAGACTACTTACATGCACGCAAGGATGTACAAGTCATCTTTATGTATGCGACGGGTAAGCGCATCTATTCTGAAATGGAAAAGAAAGGCCTACTTAGACCAGGACTATATCAAGTAGAAACTCTCGAAGAAGCTGTTCGTCTTGCAAAGAAACTAACACGGCCTCATCATGCATGTGTATTATCCCCAGCCGCAAGTTCTTATGATCACTTCAAGAACTTTGAACATCGTGGAGATGTATTTAGAAAGTTGGCTTTTGAAGAATGAAGTATAACGTAATCGATGTAGACGCATCTAGTCTACAGGAAAAATATAAGATTGGTCTTTTAAGTGCGAAACTATTAAAGGCTTCTCATCTGGATGATAAGGAAGTCAGTGAATTATTTGCGACTGATACAACACTAACAACTAGTAAAGCAGACTGTATTCAAAAGTGCTGCAAACGTCTATTGCAGGCAAGGGACAACAATGAAAAAGTCATGATTGCGGGTGACTATGATGCGGATGGTATCTGTTCAACAACTATCATGAAGATGACCTTGATGAAGTTAAAGATTGAACATGGTTATTACATACCAGATCGTATGAAAGAAGGATATGGATTATCTGCACATACGGTTGAACTTGCGCATCAAAAAGGGTATAGCCTTATTATCACCGTCGATAACGGTGTCAAAGCTCATGCGGCAATTCAAAAAGCCAATGAACTGGGTTTAGATATTATTATTACGGATCATCACCAGATTGATGAAGAGATAGATACTCCATACGTGGTTCATCCAAACTATATGGAAAGTGAGTATTGTTATCTTTCCGGTGCAGGTGTTGCTTTGCAGATTGCACGCAATCTGATTGGTGATAATGATATTCAAACAGCGTTTGCATGTGTTGCGGCAATTGCGGATGTTATGCCACTATGGAAAGAAACAAGACGTATCGTAAAGCGTGGACTAGCTGTGTTAAAGCAGGGCAGACCTCGTAGTTTGATTAGTCTTTTAAATCCAGGCAGTGAAGTTGATATGACTTCTATTTCATTTTCAATTGTTCCTAAGCTGAATAGTCTTGGACGTATGAGTGACATTGCGAATGTTAATACGATGATTCCGTTCTTGCTTTCAAATAACGAAGAACAGATTGCTCACTATGCTGCGCAAGTAAATCAGATTAATGAAAAGAGAAAAGAAATCAGTTCTTCAATCAGTGAGACTGCAATTAATATGATTGCGGATGAGAAGTTTCCAATCTTATATCAAGAAGATTTCCATGAAGGAGTATCAGGTCTTGTAGCAGGACGTATCGTTTCACAACTACATCGACCAGTACTTGTCATGGCTAAGAGCCAAGATACGATCAAGGGTAGTGGTAGAAGTGTACCAGGATTTAATCTTTTTGATTTCTTTAAAGATTTTGAAAATTTAGCAGCTTTTGGTGGTCATGAACAAGCGGTTGGTATTTCAGTACCTATAGATAAGTTTGAAGAATTCTATCAACATGCCCAAGAAAAGATGGCTGAAACTGGGTATGAATATATTGAACCAGTACAGGATGCGATTCGGATTGATGTAGAAGATATTAACTTTAATAACATCATTGATATTGATTGCTTTACACCATATCCAAAAGAGATGATTGAACCAAATTTTGCGCTCGAAGGAATGAATGTTGTAGAGCGTAAAGAAACTGCGAAGATGGTGAAATACCTTATCGCAAATAGCAGTGGTGGCTTTGAAGCAGTACTCTACAAGAGCAGAAATCTAACTGCACCAATCTTGCCAAAACGTTTGATTGGTAAGTTATCCATTAATAGGTGGCGTAATCGTACAACCTGTCAAATGATACTCGAAGATATTGTCTGAATCTGCTATACTAAAGAATGCATATTACAAAAATTATTTTATCCGCACAGGAGGGGATTTATCATGGCATTAAAAATTGAAGATTACATTGCGTCTGTAAGAGACTTCCCAATTAAAGGAATTCTTTTTAGAGACATTACACCAATTCTAGAAAACGCAGAAGCGTTTAGAGAAGTAACGAATCGTCTATGTGATTACGCAAAGAGCGTTAACGCAGATATGATTGTTGGTCCGGAGAGTAGAGGGTTTATTTTTGGCTGTCCAGTTGCGGTTGAACTTGGATTAGGTTTTGTGCCTGTTCGTAAGCCAGGTAAGCTTCCTCGTGAAACAATAAGCTGTAAGTATGAATTAGAATATGGTTCTAATGAAGTTCACATGCACAAAGATGCAATCAAGCCAGGTCAGCGTGTTGTAATCATTGATGACTTATTAGCAACTGGTGGAACAGCGAAGGCTACTGCGAAGATGATTGAACAATTGGGTGGTATCGTAGCTGGTTTTGCGTTTGTGATTGAATTATACGGTGATGACATGGATGGCCGTAAAGCGCTTGAAGGCTATGACATCTATGCGATGACTCGCTTAAGCGATAAATAAGTATAATCGAAGAGCAATCTTCGATTTTTTGCAAAATAGTAGGAGGTGAAAAATATGGCTAAAGGTAAGAATCCAACTGTGGCAGATGTCATGAAAGAGGCAAGTACTTATATTCATTTGCCTGAAAATTTGGCTCTGATTGAAAAAGCGGCTAAGTATGCTTCGGAGAAACATGCAGGCATGTTCCGCAAGAGCGGTGAACCATATTTTGTACACCTTGTAAATGTAGCATATATTCTTTCGACACTACGTGTCGGTCCAAAGACGATTGCGGCAGGTTTCTTGCACGATGTGATTGAAGACTGCAATATTACACGTGAAGAGTTGGCTCAAGACTTTGATGATGAAATTGCAAGTCTAGTAGAGGCTGTTACAAAGATTGGTAATCTGAACTTTAAAGGTAAAGATGATCCAGAATATCAAGCAGCTAATCATCGTAAGATTTTTATTGCGATGGCAAAAGACATTCGTGTCATTATCATTAAACTTGTAGATAGACTCCATAATATGCGTACATTACAGTTTCAGCCAGAAGCTTCACAGAAGAGAATTGCGGCAGAGACCTTGGATGTATACGCACCGATTGCGCACCGTTTAGGTATTAGTTCGATTAAGAATGAATTAGAAGATTTGTGTTTCTATTACTTGATGCCAGAAGAGTATTATCATATCGCTCATCTTGTAGAAACAAAGAAGGCAGAACGTGATGCGGCTGTTAATAAAATGATTACAGATATCTCTGCGATGTTAAAGAGTCATAAAATTAAGTTCCGTATCTTTGGTCGCTCGAAACACTTATATTCTATCTATAAAAAGATGATTCATAAACATAAACGGTTTGATGAAATCTTGGACTTACTTGCGATACGTGTCGTCTCAAAGACGGAATTGAACTGCTATGAAATTCTTGGCTACATTCATGCCAAATACAAGCCAATTCCAGGTAGATTAAAAGATTATATCGCAGTTCCAAAACCGAATATGTATCAGTCTTTACATACAACGATTCTTGGCGAAGATGCGAAGATTTTCGAAGTGCAGATTCGTACTGAAGATATGGATGCGATTGCGGAGAAAGGTATTGCGGCTCATTGGCGTTATAAAGAGGGTTCTCGTTACGATCCAAAGGCTGAACAAAAAGAGATTGAAGATAAGCTATCTTGGTTTAAAGATTTCGCTACGTATAGTGAAAGTGAAACCAATACTTCTGCGACAGATTATATGGAGTTATTGCAGAAGGATGTCTTTGAGGCCAATGTATATGTAATGACTCCGAAAGGAAGAGTCATTGATTTACCAGCTGGGGCTACACCAATTGACTTTGCATACCGTATCCATACCGATGTAGGACATACGATGGTTGGTGCAATTGTCAATGATGCAATTGTACCGCTAACGACAGAATTACATACTGGTGATGTCGTGAATATCAAGACTTTAAAGGGCACTGGTCCATCTGAAGACTGGCTCAAGATTGTTAAGACAGCACAAGCTCGAAATAAGATCCGTGCATATTTCTTAAAGAAGGAATCAGAGAAGCGTGAAGAGAAGATTGAAGAAGGCGAAAAGATTTTGATAGAAGAACTTCGTAAACGCGGTGTTGATCCAAAGGAATTTATGGATCGTAAAAAGATTGATAGTATCTCAACTGGGTTCCAAGTATCTAACTACAACGATTTCATGTATGCAATTGCGGTAAAGTCGATCAACCCATCGTTAGCTGCTGAACGTTTAACAAATGTAAAACAGCGTTCAACAGAAGATGGAAATTTATCACGTGTACTCAATAAAGAGACGGTACACCGTGTTTCTAAATCAGGACTAGTCGTTCCTGGTGTTGAATCGATGAAGATGTCATTAGCACACTGTTGTTTACCAGTCTATGGTGATCAAATTATTGGGTATATAACACGTAGTGAAGGCGTTAAGGTTCACCGTGTAGATTGTCCTAATATCAAGAATGAGAAAACAAAACTTATTCATGTAATGTGGGAAGATGCAGATGTCGATCGCATGTATGATTGTGACCTGAGTATTATCTGTAATGATCGTCCACACTTACTTACAGATATCGTAAATACAATCTCACAATGTAAAGTACAACTTGATTCAATCAATGTAACTGTGAATCATGAAACATTAACTTCAACGGTTAAAGTATCAATGCGTTTAAGAAACATAGAGCAAATGAATAACGTCTTTGCGAATATTCGTAAAGTCGAATCTGTGCTCAGCGTTGATCGTACAACACATTAATAAATTACTTGAGAAAAGTAAGCGTAAGGGCTATAATACTACTAAATTCTTAGAAAGAGAGTTCTTGTTAGAAGACGATAGAGCGACAATGGTATGGTGCAAGCATTGGCGGATTCTTACAGGATTGACACTCTGGAGAAGATATCCTGAAATTAGTAGGGATAAACGTATTCCACGTTACGGAAAGAGCGCATGAGAAATCATGAACTAAGGTGGTACCGCGCACAAAGCGTCCTTGGATAGGGACGCTTTTATATTTGTTTAAGGAGGAAAAACTATGAGTTATCAAACACCACGAGGAACTTACGATATTTTACCAGACGAAATGAATCGTTGGCATCACGCAGAAGAAGTCATTCGTGAAACGACGAAGCGTTATCGTTACCGTGAAATTCGTACACCATACTTTGAAGAGACAAAAGTATTCAAGCGTGAAAACGACTCCAGTGACATGGTAAATAAGGAAATGTATACATTTGATATGGGTACTCATTCCTATACATTAAGACCAGAAGGAACTGCAGGTGTTATCCGTGCATTCGATCAACATAAGCTATATGGATCGATGGAGATGCCTGGTAGATTCTATTATCTTGGTGCGATGTTCCGTCATGAAAATCCACAAAAGGGAAGACAGAGACAGTTTACACAGTTTGGTATTGAAAACATCGGTGCAAAATCTCCTGAATTAGATGCGGAAACGATTGCACTAGGATATGACATTGTAAAACAGATGGGTATCTCAAGTATTAAGGTATGCATCAATACACTTGGTGATGATGCATCTAGAACTGCCTATCGTACAGCTCTGAAGGAATACTTCAAACCACATCTTGAAGAGTTATGCGGAGATTGTCATCGTCGTTATGAGCAGAATCCTTTACGTATTTTAGACTGTAAAGTAGACCATGATAAAGAATGCATGCATACAGCACCAAAACTTTCGGATTACTTAAATGAAGAATCCAAGGATTACTTCAACCGTGTTCTTGCATGTTTAGATGCACTAGAGATTCCATATGAAGTTGATGATCACCTTGTAAGAGGTCTTGATTACTATACACA
Organism: uncultured Solobacterium sp.; assembly: GCA_937910655.1. GTDB lineage: Bacteria > Bacillota_I > Bacilli_A > Erysipelotrichales > Erysipelotrichaceae > Bulleidia. The sequence goes on along the minus strand of CALEMV010000002.1, from coordinate 3,409 downwards.
TACAGTATTTGAAGTTGTATCTACAAGACCGGATAGTGGTGCACAGGCAACCATCTTTGCGGGTGGACGTTATGACCACTTTGTAGAGTATTATGGTGGACCAGAGATGTCCGGTATTGGTTTTGCGATTGGTATGGAACGCTTAATTAACTTAGCGACTGAGGAAGGACACGACTTTGGCGATGAAAATACATGTGATGTGTATGTTATCGGTTTAGGTGATGTAGGAACATCTGTTTTAAAGACAGTACAACAGCTACGTCATGCAGGTTATAGTGCAGAAGCTAACCTTGTACAACGCTCACTAAAGGCACAGTTTAAGAGTGTTGATCGTAATAATGCAAGATATGTAGTGATTCTTGGTGAAGATGAAGTTAAGAATGGCACAATGAATGTAAAGAATATTTCTGATAAGTCCCAGGTAACAATCAACCAGGGTGAATTATTAGAGACACTCAAACAATGGGAGAATAAGTAATGGAAAGAACACATGAAAATGGTACTTTACGCTTAGCGAATGTTGGTGAGAAAGTTACGTTAGTTGGCTGGGTTGCTAAGCGTCGTAATCTAGGATCACTTGTATTTATTGATTTACGTGACCGTAGTGGTATCGTACAGTTGACGTTTGATGAAAGTATTGCGGATGCTGTAAAGGATGTTCGTAATGAATACATCTTACAGGTGACAGGTACAGTTGAAAAGCGTAAGGATGCGAATCCAAAGATTGCTACAGGTGAAATTGAAATTCATGTTGAATCTGTTAACATCGTTAACAGTGCAGAAACAGCGCCTATTACAATTGCGGATGATACTGACACAAGTGAAGATACACGTTTGAAATATCGTTATCTCGACTTACGTCGTTCTGTATTACAGCAGAATATGATTTTACGTCATAAGGTATGCATGGTTGCTAGAAATGTGTTGGATAAACAAGGTTTCGTAGAAATTGAAACACCAATTCTAGCAAGAAGTACACCAGAAGGTGCGCGTGACTACCTAGTACCATCTCGTATATACAACGGTAAGTTCTGGGCACTTCCACAATCACCACAGATTTATAAGCAGTTATTGATGATTGGTGGTATGGAAAAGTACTTCCAGATTGCTAGATGTTTCAGAGATGAAGACTTACGTGCAGACCGTCAGCCTGAATTTACACAGATTGATATTGAAATGAGCTTTGGTGATGAAGATACAATCTTTGCGGTTGTTGAAGACTTAATGCAAAACATCTTCAAGGAAACAAAGAACTATACATTAGAAGATCATTTTGTACGTGTACCATGGGCAGAATGTATGAGACGCTTTGGTACAGATAAACCAGATATGCGTTTTGGTAATGAAATTCAGGATATTACTGCTGTATTTGAAAATACAGAATTCCAGGTATTCAAGAATACAATTGAAAATGGTGGCATTATCAACTGTGTGAAGTTTGAAAATGCGGCAGATAAGTATAGTCGTAAAGGGTTAGATCAATTACAAGACTTTGTAAAACATGGCTTTAAAGCAAAGGCACTTGCGTACCTCAAGATGGAAAATGATGTATTAACAGGTTCTATTGCTAAGGTATTAAGTGAGGAAGAAAAGGCAAAGCTAGTAGAGAAGCTAAGTCTTGTCAATAATGACTTAGTACTAGTGATTGCGGATAGTGCAAGAATTGTACAGGCATCTTTAGGTGCACTACGTGTACGTTTAGGTCATGAGTTGAATCTTATCCCAAGTGAAGCTACTTACAAGTTCCTTTGGGTAACTGACTTTCCAATGTTTGAGTACAGCGAAGAAGATGAACGCTGGGTAGCAGCACACCATCCATTTACAGCACCAAAGGAAGAAGATGTAGATAAACTATTTACAGATCCAGGACATGTTTCTTCACGTGCTTATGACTTAGTATTAAATGGATATGAACTCTTATCTGGTTCAATTCGTATTCATAGTCAAGAATTACAGGCTAAGGTATTTGAAGCAATTGGACTATCACTCGAAGATGCGAAGGCTCGCTTTGGTTTCTTCTTAGATTCTTTCCGCTATGGAACACCTCCACATGGTGGCGTAGGTATTGGTCTAGAACGTTTAATTATGGTATTAGCTGGTACAGATAACATCCGTGATGTAGTAGCGTTCCCAACAACAAATAGTTCCTTTGACTTAATGAGTGAGGCACCAAATGTTGTTGATAAGAAACAATTAGATATTTTAGGTATCGAAATTTCAAAGCAAGAAAAATAAAAGTGTCAAGACTATTCTTATTTCCCTCTAGTGCTATAATACATGTGCCGGAGGGAACATATTTTTCCTACAATATGATATAAGGGAACTCTGATTGCGTAAGATGGAGTGAAAACTCGTTACGAGCGAGGATCCAGAAGTTTTACCAAGAGTACCCACCTCTACAGAAGAGGGAACTATATCTACCTTCGGTCTTAAGTTTAGATTAAGTCAGTTATCAAACTGGCTTTTTTTGATAGAATAGAAGGTGTTGAAGGAGGAATTCAATGATGAAGAAGTTAATGATGCTTGTTCTATGTGCATTTATGCTTGGTTGCACTCCAAAGGAACAATACAAATTAGACTATGTAACAGATGGTACAATCTCAGAGTTTACAGAGATTACAGACAAGGAACCATCCATTAAGGAGATTTCATTACCATCGGCTATTACATTCTTTGAAAATAAATATTCAGGTGTAATGGTATTTGCGAAACCTGACTCACGATATAGTCAAAAAGCATTCGCAGTATTAAATCAAGCTGCTAAGGATGCAGGGGTTACGGTCTACTATGTAGACGTAAGTAGAAAGTTCTACAAGACTGACGAAGAGTTTATGCAATATCGTGAAAAGGTTGAAGAGTTTATCGATGTAACATACCTTGAAAATCCACAGGGTGGAGGGACATCTCTCTACATTCCGGATGTTATGGCAGTTAAAAATGGTAGAGTTGTAGATTTCCATGTAGGTGTCTTAGATGACTATGATATAGATGTAAATCCAAAAATGACAGATGAGCAGTATCAAAAGATTTACAATATCTACGCTGATTTAATTAAAATCACGACAGCGAAGGATTCAGCAAAATAAAACGCTGTTTTAGCCGTTGCAAGCATGTACAAAACAAGATAAAATAACAAGGTACATGAAGAATAGGTGGTGTAATTTATGGAATTTTGGAGTTCATTAGGATTCTTCATTGCTGGAGGATTAATCGGTGCAATCGTAACATTCTTTTTAACAAGAAAATATTTCGAAAAGCAACTGAAGGAAAATCCACCAATCAATGAGAAGATGGTTCGTGCAATGTTTATGCAAATGGGACGTAAGCCAAGTGAGGCACAGATTCGTTCCGTTATGAAATCCATGAATCAATAAAAGAAGTCTTGGGACTTCTTTTTTTATACAGCGAC
>CALEMV010000001.1 GCA_937910655.1 uncultured Solobacterium sp. | reverse complement strand
GTACAACATTTTTTCTATATCAAATACGCTTTAGAGATATGCTTGTAGATAGCATGTTAGACAATTCCCTTATTTCCTATACTAGCTTGTATTAATTTTCATTTATATTTGGTCCTTTCTAGAGTACATTTCTCTTTTTCAGTTTTTAGTCTACTAAAGTATCTATACAAAAAATACGCCAGATTCCACAAACATATATTTAAAACCGATCATTTTTCAGATCGGTTTCCTTTTTATAGATATTGTTATCCAAAATTAATGCTTATTTTACTGCATTAGCGATGAAATCCCATACCTTTAAGCCATTTGCATCACATGTGTTATTGAAGAAATAAATCCAGCTCCAATGTCCCATGTACTGGTATGGCTTGCCTGTATTTTCTAATGTAGGCTGTCCATTTTCATCTGCGTAGTATGTTCCTGTTGTATCTACAACATGTTCGGTTACTGATGCATATGTGTGTTTCGCTCCGGCTGCTTCTAATCTTTGTAGAAGTGGCACTTCATGAAGCTCTGGTACAACTGTTGTATCATCTTGCGAATAAACATAATACATCTTCAAGTCAGCTAATGTCTTAACTTGTTCGTCTGTAATTAATGCATTTGGTAATGCTTCACAAATTGGTACATATGCATCGTATTCTGTTGGATAGTTTAGAGCCATTAGCATCGTCATATATCCACCATTTGAACAACCTGCAATTACAACCTTTGTAGAGCCAGTTTCCTCTTTATACTTTGCAATGAGTTCATGTAAGGATTCTAAATAGTGTGATGTTCCATCTGCTTGAATTCCACCACCAGTAGAGTTCGTCATCTTACCATCATTATCCATCCAGTATGTTGGACATTGTGGCACAAGAACATTTGCCCCGCCTACTGTTGATTGGAATGATTCATCCCCTAGAACAGCTGCTTTATTTGCAAGAAGCGTTACGTAAGGATCTGTGTTTTCTGTTCCACCTTCGCCAAGACCATGTAACCAAACAACCAATGTCTTACTGCCACCTTCTGGTTTATAGGAAGCATATTGGTACGTTACACCATCTTTTGCCTTAAAGGTATCCAACTTAAATTTATCTGCAGAAGTTGTTTTGGATGCTGGATCAACGCTAATTGTAAAGTCCTTTACTTCTGTGCCTTTGCTTGTAAGTTTTGCATTATCTGCTTTTGTAACTGTTAATGTATATGGATGAGACCATGTATTCATCATGCTTGGAAATGAGAATAATAATGGTGATCCATCATTTGGTGAAACGTAGAGTTCGAGTTTTACACGTGTTGATGGTTCCGTTGTCTTCTTACCACTATCATCTACAAGATACGCATTTGTAACTTGACGTGGGACATCAACTTCCTCTACCGGGAACCCCTCTGCCATGAAATTTGTTGCTTGCTTGTGTTCTGTTACCGTAAATGAATCTGTTGAAACTGCATCTAGTGGGTGGTCTAAATTCATTATGATACTATCTGTTCCACAACCCCAATCATATCCTGTAATTGTCATATCATATGCTCCTGTAATTACATTGCTTCCTGCTACGGAAGACTTCTTTTCTGCACCGCATCCTGCAATTGGTAACATCAATGCGCATGCAAGAATCATCTTAAAAGTATTGTTCATTCAAATACCCTCCTGTATTCAAGTGTATTGAATGTAAGCGATTACTTATAGTTGTTTTATAACCATTATTAGTCAAGTTATAACTGTTGATGTTCTTTCTTCCATTTAGCTGGACTACATAGATGTTTCTTTTTAAATTCTCTTTCCAAGGACTTTACATTCGCAAATCCGCATATATCACTAATTTCTGAAATTGTATGTCTATTTCCTAATAATTCAGCTTCTGCTTTTTGTATGCGAATCCTTGTCGCATACTCCCCTAAAGAAAACCCTGATACTTCCTTAAACTTTCTCGAAAGATAACCATACGACACATTCATCGCTTCTGCTGTCTTCTTTGCATCGAAAACTTCAAATACATGTATTGACATATAGTGCATTGTATTTGTAATCAAATCGATTGCATTGGTGATAATTTTATTTTCTTTTTGAACCATATATCGGTTACATAAAATACTCAGAAAGCTATTTAGGGCTGTCATAACAATTAATCTTCTATTCGCTAGGTTACTATCGTATGCCTTTATAAGTTGACACAATAGTTCTATCATCTTCTTTCTATCTTCTTCTAAATATTCATGCGTGAATGTTATTTCTGCAAAATTCTCGATTAAATAACATAGATATGGATATGAAATCTGTATCGCATATCCATGGTAGATATGATCTGCATCTGCTCGTTCAAGTTCATGAACACTAGCTGAATTAATAAGTGCAAAATCACCTGGATATACTTTTCTATCACCTTGATCTTCATGAATTTGTGTACCACCAGATTTCGGTAATAAGATTTCTATACTTCGATGCCAATGCCGTGGTACAGAAATATTTTTTGAAGTATTATCAATCTTCACCTCAATGATAGATAATGGTATATCATCATCCATTTTAAT